>JAOUMO010000082.1 GCA_029881425.1 Gammaproteobacteria bacterium | reverse complement strand
CAAGATCAGGCGCCTGTTAAAGGACCTGGATAAATTGAAGCAGGTGGATATTGCCCAGCTGGACCTGCAATGGGTAAAGCGCCTCTACACCATGCTGGAAATTGCACGCAAGGGCATCTGGATCATTTCCCTGCTGCTGGGACTGGCCGTATTACTGGTGGTGGGCAACACGATTCGCCTCGACATACAGAACCGCCGCGAAGAAATCGAAGTCACCAAGCTGATTGGTGGAACCAATGCCTTTATCCGTCGCCCCTTCCTTTATACCGGTTTCTGGTACGGCTTCAGTGGCGGCATCCTGGCCTGGTTGCTCACCACCCTCTCCACCGGGCTGATTGAAAATTCAGTGGAATACCTCGCCACCCTGTATAACAGCGGCTTCCAGCTGAATAGCCTGGGCCTCACTGAAACCCTGACCCTGATCCTGTTTAGCTGCACCCTGGGCCTGCTCGGCTCCTGGTTGGCCGTAAGTCGCCATTTAAGTGAAATTGAACCCAGCTAGTTACCACTTAACCACAAAATCAATAGTGTTTTCAGTCAGTTATAAATTTCCCTGATATTTATTTGAACCAATAAAGACATTAGCACTCTATCCAGAAGAGTGCTAAACTAGCTGGCGAACAAGCTTTAACTAACGATTTTTTGAGCGGAGTTACTATGTCAAACGAACTGATACTAGCAACAAACCATCTACCCATTACCAGTGGCAGCCTGGAGCAGTATATCCAGCAGGTCAATAGTATTCCTATGTTAACCGCAGAGGAAGAATACGAGTATGGTACCCGCCTGGAAGAGCATGGCGACCTGGACGCTGCCCAGAAACTCATTATGTCCCATCTTCGCTTCGTGGTTCGTGTTGCACGTGGCTACAAGGGTTATGGCCTGCCGCTGGCAGACCTGATACAGGAAGGCAATATCGGCCTGATGAAAGCGGTTCGACGCTTCAAGCCCGACCGTAATGTTCGACTGGTATCTTTTGCGGTGCACTGGATCCGTGCCGAGATTCATGAATTTGTATTACGCAACTGGCGCGTGGTTAAAATTGCCACCACCAAGGCACAGCGTAAACTGTTCTTTAACCTGCGCAGCTCGAAGAAACGCCTGGGCTGGTTTAGCCAGGAAGAGATCGAAGGTGTCGCCAGTGACCTCGGTGTTAAACCGGAAACCGTAGTCGAAATGGAAGCCCGCCTGAGTAATTATGATGTCTCCTTTGATGGCGCTCCCGATGACGATGAAGAGAGCAATTATTTATCACCGGCCAGCTATGTCAACAGCCCACTCAATGATCCCGCCCAGCAGCTGGAACATGATGACTGGGAACAACAGCAAAATAGCGCCTTATCAGAATCACTCAATGGCCTGGATGAACGTAGCCGAGATATTCTAATGTCACGCTGGATGGATGATGAGAACAAGGCAACGCTGCATGATCTTGCTGACAAATACCAGATTTCTGCTGAACGCATACGCCAGCTGGAAAAAAATGCGATGAATAAAATCAGGGCATCGCTGGAAGCATAAATAAAAAATCAGTACAAAAAAAAGCGGCTTAAGAGCCGCTTTTTTTTGTATGGAATTTGATGATTAATGCACTGAACCGAACGATGTATCATTACACTCCGGCGGCAGGGGCAACCCTGCGAATTTACACGCCTGATTCACCGGCCCCTTGGGAAACAGCTTGTAAAGATGTCGCTTACCTTCCCATTTGCCAAACTCAAATTCCATTACATTCAGCAGGGTCCTCGCATTATAACCCTGGCCATGTTTATTATAATACTTACGTAGATAGCGCAATATATCCATATGCTCCTCAGTTAAATCAAGATGATCTTCACTGGCCAGTTGCCGCGCCATTGCTTCAGACCAGTCACCCAGCTCGGCCAGGTAACCTTTATTTTTTACAACATGATGTTCAACTAATTCTGACATGTTTATCTCCTTTTATAGGACAAGAACAATAAGGGGGTGAGTCATTTATAACCCGAGACAAGACCTGCGCAAACAACCGCTGATAGAATTAATGCTAGAATTTTTTTATCATAAAATTATTTATAACTACGAAGCACCGTATTGACGGGGATTTTTATTTCTCCATTATCAATCTTTTTTATGCGCTGCTCTGTTTTCCAGGCATGGCCATAAACAATTTCGTAACTGGCGGGCAATACACCTGCACAACGAAAGGTTTCATAGGCCTTTAAAACCTGTTGAAATCTTCGTGGCGTAACCATACCTGATGAATGATTGTCAACTAGTGTATTGGCCCCTATTGCCTTCAGGTCCATCATCACCGATCGCGCATCATCGTAGGTTAGCTTCATCATATCCATATCCATAACAGGCTCGGCCAGTCCAGCCGCAAGCAATGCATCACCCAGGTCATGCATATCAACAAAATCATTAACATGTTTATGGCTATCGACCTGCGCCCAGCTATAACGCAACTCTTTTAAGGTATCTGGACCAAAGGTGGAAAACATCAACAGGCCGTTTGGTTTTAAAACACGAAAAAATTCGGCAAATACCTTTTCTGGCTGACACCATTGCAGCATTAAGTTTGAAAAAATCAGGTCCACCGATTCGTCCGCCAGGGGAATTGCTTCAGCATCGGCGGCTAGTAATTTCGGTCGCCGAAAAAAAGATGACCTGGCCTTCGCCTGCTGCAACATGGGTACAGACAGGTCCATCGCAATCAAACGCGCCGATTTATAATATTGCATCAGGCCCTGCATGCCCCAGCCTGTACCCGTTCCGGCATCGAGAATAACATCGGGCTTTAGCGTCACCAGCGGCAAACGCTCCAGCATACGATTGCATACTTCCCGTTGCAATACGGCAGATGATTCATAACAACTGGCCCTGGCATCAAAATGTTTTTGAATGCGTCGGCGCTGATGTAGGTGTTCGTCTATTTTTATTTCTGTGGACATAATGTTTTTGCAAAGCGTGTCAGTTCATCAACAAACTGCGTTAAGTGCGAGAGAAAAGGCGCATGGGCCGCCCGCTTATATATATTTATTTCACTGGCGGGCATAAGCCGGGCAAGCTCATCGGCCAGCGCAACTTTTACCAGTGCATCGCGCTGCCCCAGCTGCCAGCTAACCGGCAGTGTTAATGCCGCCAGATCGGCACGTAAATCAACGGTTTTTAACAGGCCGAGTCCTGCACGCAGGGCATCAGGATTCGCCGCAGGTTGTGCCAGTATTTTTTGTCGGATACCCCTGAGGATGTCACGACCGCTATCCGAACCCTGCACCTGCAAAGCGAGAAAACGGCGGATTGTACCTGAAAAGTCAGCCTCAAGCTCGGCGGCAAAACTATCAAATACCTCTGCTTTCATGCCGCAGGGCCAGTCGGCCTTCTGCACAAAACAGGGCGAACTGGAGACCAGCATCAGGGCGCTGACTTTTTCCGGGTGCTCCAGTGCCAGCTGTGTCACCGCCAGCCCGCCCATGGACCAACCGACCCAGAGCGCTGGCTGATCCACATGGGCCGCCAGTGTTGCCACCAGGTCATCCAGCACGGTAAAACGGGCAGCGGAGGCCTCACCGTGGCCCGGCAGATCTATCGCCTGTGGCTCAATCCAGTCAGGTAACTGCTCGATAACCGGCTGCCAGATGGCCTTATTCATGCCCCAACCATGGACAAATACACATTTTATTTTTTCTGAAGCCATAGAAGCATCTTTACCGCACACCGGAAGCAATGGTAGTGTCTGTTTTTTTCCTGCGATGAAATAATATTGGATATTCAAACCATTATACCGGTTATCGGCTTTGCGCTGTTTGGCTATTTACTGGGCTCAGTGTCAACGGCCATTATTACCTGCAAACTGATGGGCCTGCCGGACCCGCGTAGCGGTGGTTCAAAGAATCCAGGCGCTACCAATGTATTACGACTGGGTGGCAAAAAGGCAGCAGCCATCACGCTATTTGGCGACATGCTAAAGGGCCTGATACCGGCACTGGTCGCTGTCATCTACGCGATGCCCAATGAAACCATTGCGGCGGCAGGACTGGCTGCCTTCCTGGGTCATTTATACCCCCTCTACTATGGTTTCAGTGGTGGCAAGGGCGTGGCCACACTGCTCGGTGTTTTGATCGGCACCCAATGGCTGGTCGGTCTGGGCACTATTGGTATCTGGCTGGCGATGGCGTTTAGCTTTAAATACTCGTCACTCTCCGCACTGGTTGCTGCCTTCTGTGCTCCGCTGCTGGTCGCCTATGTGACCCATTCAACGGTTTTAATCACCACTACCGCTATCATGAGCCTGTTACTTTTCTGGCGACACCGCAGCAATATATCCAACCTGCTCGCCGGCAATGAAGGCAAGATTGGGGCTAAAAAAACGACCTGAAAACTAAGCTACACTAAAAATATTCATATCAATGAGGACTATTCGCATGCAGTTTCTTAGACAGATCAAACGCTTTATCTCATGCATTACCGTATTCACGATGTTAAGCATGGTTAGCTTACCGTCCCATGCGGCGATGGTCGGCAACCAGCAGCTGCTACAACAGGCACAACACGAGGTCAGCAGCCAGCAGCTCGTATCACTACTCGAGCGAGACGATATACAGCAGCAGTTGATTTCCCTGGGCGTTGATCCTGCCGCGGCGAAAGCCAGGGCGGCCAGTATGACAGACATGGAAATTGCACAGCTCAATCAACAACTGCAGGACATGCCTGCGGGTGCCGGTGCTGTCGGTATTATTCTCTTCCTGTTTGTATTATTTGTGGTCACCGATTTACTCGGCGCTACGGATATTTTCCCGTTTGTAAAAAACATTAATAAATAAGCCTTAACCTGGATGAATGGCTTATCCCTTGCCCGGCTCACGCCGGGCATTTTATTGCTGCTAATTTTAACCGGCTGTGCCAGCACACCACTCACCGACAGGTTACTGGAACATCGACCAGCAGAAATAAAAGCGCACAGTGAACTTGATTCACTCAGCTTCTTTCCCCAGCAACAATACCAGTGTGGTCCCGCGGCGCTGGCCACCATGCTGGATTTCCAAGGCATCAACATCACGCCCGATGAACTCGTCGGCAAAGTGTATCTTCCCCAACGCCAGGGCAGCCTGCAACTGGAGATGATTGCCACTGCTCGCCAGTATGGCCTGCTGGCCTATAAACTTGACCCTGGACTCGATACCATCATGACAGCCGTGGCCCATGGTCATCCGGTACTGGTATTCCAGAACCTGTCATTTTCATTCTGGCCCCAGTGGCACTATGCCGTGGTGGCCGGATATGATCTGGACAGGCAGGAAATCATTTTACGCTCAGGCACGATTAAGCAGCACAGCCTGTCATTTCACACCTTTGAACGTACCTGGCAGAGAGCAGGCCACTGGGCCTATATTTTACTTAAACCCGGCGTAATACCCCAAAGCGCAAAGGCCCTGAAATATACACAGGCAGCACACGAGTTAAGTGAAAGCGGTTTTCGGAATGACGCTTTAATCAGCTATCGAGCTGCTGCCAAAAAATGGCCCAGGGATACGGTAACAACAATGATACTGGGTAATGCCGAATACACAGCAGGCAATCTTTTAGCTGCAGAAAACAGCTTCAGGCAGAGCATTGAAAATGAGCCGCTGCATGCCGATGCATGGAACAACCTGGCTTATGTGCTGGCTGCTCGTGGTTGCCCGACCACTGCACGACAGGCAATTAATTGTGCCCTGACACTATCGCCCGACAATAATAATATTCGCCAAAGCTATAAGGAACTCATAGGGCAGTTGGCAGTGGATTCAGCGGAATGCATGCCGATTATCTGTCCACAAAACAGGTAGCCGTTATGCAAGCTGAAGCAGGCGGCTGTTGTCATTTGATCAATATCTGGAATTAGCCATTAGCGGACGGCGGGTAATTTCAAAAAAATCAAAAGAAAACGCAAATGAACGCGAATACACGCAAATAAAGCTAAATAATTTTATTGTCATCCTTCGGCTTCGCTCAGGATGACAAATATATATAATTATTAATTTAACATTCGCTTTGACGTGCATGGATGCACTAATTTCGCGGGGGCATGGAAGCACAAGAGCGATTACTTGCGTTTTCTTTTACATCACGCGACCGTCTGCTAAAGGGTGTTAGCTGCTATTCACCCTCTACATCTTCATGTCTCGGTGACAAATCTTTTTATGATCAAGTCAAAGAATCCAGTTCGTCTATCGGCCAGCGCGCACGGGTATTGATAATCAATGGCTCATGCTGGCCGGCCAGCATGCGTAGGCAACCCGCATAGGCAATCATCGCGCCGTTATCGGTACAGAAATCGATCCTCGGATAAAACAACTGGGCTCGCTCCTTATCCACCATCGCCTGCAGGCCCTGCCGGAGACGCAGGTTGGCGCCAACCCCGCCAGCGATGACCAGGGTTTTTATACCGGTTTGTCGCAGCGCACGGCGACTTTTAATCATCAGGGTATCCACCACCGCCTCCTCAAAGGCACGGGCAATATTGGCTTTGGTCTGTTCACTCTCATCACCGGTTTTAACCGCATCCTGCCAGGTATTCCGGGTGAAGGTTTTAAGGCCACTGAAACTGAATTTCAGGCCCGGGCGGTCAATCATCGGTCGCGGGAAGGTATAGACGCCCGATTCCCCCTGCTCGGCCAGTTTTGCCAGCAATGGGCCACCGGGGTACCCCAGCCCCAATAATTTGGCGGTTTTATCGAAGGCCTCACCGGCAGCATCGTCCAGGCTTTCGCCGAGTATTTTATATTCTCCCACGGCCCTTACTTCGGCCAGCAGGGTATGCCCACCGGATACCAGCAGCGCAACGAAGGGAAACTCGGGGGCAGGATCTTCCAGCATTGGCGCCAGCAAATGGCCTTCCATGTGGTGCACGGCGACCGCAGGAATTCCCAGTGCCAGCGCCATGGCACGGCCGGTCGAAGCACCGACCATGAGCGCACCAATCAGCCCGGGGCCAGCTGTATAGGCGATGGCATCCAGATCTCGCCGCTCCAGGCCGGCCTCTTTTAAGACCTGTTCCGCCAATGGCAGCAGGTAGCGCACGTGATCACGTGAGGCCAGTTCCGGCACCACACCGCCGTATTCGGCATGTAATTTCACCTGTGAATGCAGCGCATGGGCAAGCAAACCCCGCTCTGAATCATAGATGGCTAGCCCTGTTTCATCACAGGACGACTCAATTCCTAAAATTTTCATACACTTTTTATTTTGGCAATCATTAAAAGACTGATATAATCCCGCGGTTCAACTGGACCGAATATTTATATTACATAGTGAGACACTAATGCCACAAGTAAAAGTAAAAGACAACGAGCCCTTTGACGTTGCCCTGCGCCGTTTCAAACGCTCTTGCGAGAAAGCCGGTATCTTAACAGAAATCCGTCGTCGTGAAGCCTATGAAAAGCCCACTACAGAGCGCAAACGTAAAGCGGCTGCCGCTGTAAAGCGTCACCTGAAAAAACTGTCTAAAGACAGAGATCGCCAAAGCCGTAGCCCACGTCGTCGTCGCTAATACGGGACTACCCATGTCTACGTCAGCTCTAAAACAGCGCATCCAGGATGAAATGAAGACCTGCATGAAAAGCGGTGATAAACCGCGCCTGGGTGTTATTCGCCTGATCATGTCGGCGATCAAACAGATCGAAGTGGATGAGCGCATCGAGCTGGACGACGAACGCGTACTGGCCATACTGGACAAGATGACCAAGCAACGTCGAGAATCCGCAGCTCAATATGAGCAGGCGGGTCGTGATGACCTGTTGGTACAGGAAGTCTACGAGATTGACGTGATAAAAGACTTTCTCCCCGCTGCCCTCAGTGATGAAGAAGTCGAGGCCATGATCAGGGCCGCTATCGACAGTACTGGCGCCAGCTCGATCAAAGACATGGGCAAGGTCATGGGGATACTCAAACCCCAGATGCAGGGCCGTGCCGACATGAGCGCTGTCAGCGTCAAAATCAAGGCGTTCCTTAACGCCGCTTAACAGACGAGAATTTTCTCAGCATTTCCGGGGTAAGCTATGGGAAACACCATGCAATTCATCGACGTGCCTCGCCAGGACCCTGATAAGATCGGGGTAGAAGAGCGTCGGCTTGAATTTCGTGAAATCTACAGGCCTTTCGATCAGCAGACGGCTAAAAACCAGGCTGATCGCTGTCTTGCCTGTGGCAATCCCTATTGTGAATGGAAGTGCCCGGTCCATAACTACATCCCCAACTGGCTGAAGCTGGTTGAGGAAGGCAACATTCTCGAAGCGGCCGAATTATCCCATCGCACCAATTCTTTGCCCGAGGTCTGTGGCCGCGTCTGTCCGCAGGATCGCCTGTGCGAAGGCGCCTGCACCCTGAATGACTGCAACTTTGATGCGGTAACCATTGGTTCAGTTGAAAAGTACATCACCGAGGAAGCCTTTAAGCTGGGCTGGAAACCGGACCTATCCGATGTAAAGGATACCGGCAAGCGTGTTGCAATCGTGGGTGCCGGCCCCGCTGGCCTGGGCTGTGCCGATATATTGATCCGTAATGGTGTGACCCCCGTTGTCTATGATAAATATTCGGAAATAGGCGGCCTGCTGACCTTTGGCATACCGGCATTCAAGCTGGAAAAAGAGGTCATGAAAAAGCGCCAGTCCGTATTTGAAGAGATGGGTGTTGAATTCAGGTTAAACACGGAGATTGGTAAGGACATCGCCTTCCAGCAGCTACTCGATGAATACGACGCCGTATTCCTCGGCATGGGCACCTACAAATACATGAAGGGCGGCTTCCCCGGTGAAGACCTGGACGGTGTTTATGACGCCCTGCCCTTCCTCATCTCCAGCACCAACAAATTACTCGATATCGACGCCGAATTTATCGACATGAAAGGCAAGACGGTCGTTGTACTGGGTGGTGGCGATACCGCGATGGACTGTAACCGCACCTCCATACGCCAGGGTGCAGCCAAAGTGACCTGCGCCTATCGCCGTGACGAGGCCAACATGCCCGGCTCGAAAAAAGAAGTACAGAATGCCCGCGAAGAAGGCGTTGAATTCCTCTGGAATCGCCAGCCCATAGAAATCGTAGGCGAAAATGGCACCATGACCGGCATCAAACTGGTCACGACGCAACTGGGTGATCCCGATGAGCGCGGCCGCCGCAGCCCTGAACCGATCCCGGGCACAGAAGAAGTCCTGCCCTGTGATCACGTGCTTGTCGCCTTTGGCTTCCAGCCGAGCCCTGCGGACTGGTTTGCCGATTTCAATATTGATATCGATGAGCGTGGCCGTGTAAAAGCACCTGAGAATGGCAGCTTCAAATTCCAGACCCGTAACCCGAAAATTTTTGCCGGTGGCGACATGGTGCGCGGCTCCGATCTCGTTGTAACCGCCATCTTCGAGGGACGCAGTGCCGCTGAAGGCATCCTGGATTATTTAGAAATTTAATAACGATAAGCTGCCCCTGCCGCTCCAGCGCAGGTGCAGTTATAACCTCTAGCGCCAAACCCTGGGATAACTATGTCTGATTTAAAAAACGACCGTTTTTTACGCGCCCTGTTAAAACAACCGGTTGATCGTACCCCCATCTGGATCATGCGCCAGGCAGGACGCTACCTGCCCGAATACCGTGCCACACGAGAAAAGGCCGGCGACTTCATGGCCCTGTGCACCAATCCGGAGCTGGCCTGTGAAGTGACGCTGCAACCCCTCGAGCGCTTTGACCTGGATGCCGCGATTTTATTTTCAGACATCCTTACTATCCCCGATGCGATGGGACTGGGACTCTATTTTGAAGAAGGCGAAGGCCCAAAATTCAAAACCCCGATCCGTACTGCACAGCAGATTAAAAACCTGCCCGTCCCTGACCCCGAGACCGAGCTGAAATATGTCATGGACGCCGTGCGCACGATTCGTCGCGAACTGGATGGCCGCGTGCCACTGATTGGTTTTTCTGGCAGCCCCTGGACACTGGCGACCTATATGATCGAGGGCGGCAGCAGCAAGACCTTTAGCAAATCGA
>JAOUMO010000232.1 GCA_029881425.1 Gammaproteobacteria bacterium | reverse complement strand
CTGTTTGCGTTAATTTGCGTTTTCTTTTTTCATCATAAGAATAACTACAGAATGCAAACAATCCCTCAAATCGAAATTATTGTGATGCCAGTAATTTTTCAAAATCGCTGGCACTGACTGGCTTTGAAATAAGATAACCCTGGATCAACTGGCAGCCGTGCTGCCTGAGAAAATCGAACTGCTGCTCTGACTCCACCCCTTCAGCAATCACATCCAGCCCCATACTCTGGGCCATTGCAATCACCGCCCTGACAATCGCACTATCGCCCTGCTCTCCCTCGATATCTTTAACAAAGGCCCGATCGATTTTCAGCACGTCCAGGGGGAACTGATTCAAATAGCTCAACGATGAATAACCGGTACCAAAATCATCCATAGATAAATGGATACCCAGTTTTTTTAACTCATGCATTTGCTTAATACTCGATTCTGCATCCTGCATCGCAATCGATTCTGTAATCTCAAGTTCTATAAATGCGGGGTCCAGGCCGCTATCGATAATATTTTTTTCAACCTGCTGTAGCAGGTCCTTTTGCTGGAACTGTCGAGCCGAGAGATTGATACCTACACGTAAGGCGTAACCCTTGTCATGCCAAACTTTGGTCTGGCTCATGGCCTCTTTCAGGACACAACTTCCCAGCGGCTGTATCAAACCAGTTTCTTCAGCCAGCGGGATAAATACGGCAGGTGAAATCTGTCCTGACTGCGGATGGTTCCATCGTATCAACGCCTCGGCCGCGACAATTTTACGGCTCTGTGCATCCACCTGCGGCTGGTAATATAATTCAAGACTGCCTTCGTCAAGTGCCTTACGTAAATCCTGTTCCATGCGCAGCCGATCATGCACGCGACGATTCATATCGATGGTATAAAAATGCTCCTGGTCGCCACCCTGTGCCTTCGCCTTACGCATTGCAGCGGTGGCATACTTCATCAGGTTGCCTGCATCAAAATCATCATCGGGATAGATCGATACACCCATGCTCAAGCTGATATAGACCGCTTCACCAACCAGCTCAAAGGCATCTTCTTTTAATGCCTGTCTTATCGAACGAATAAGATCTGTAATTTCATCCATCGAGCCCGGTGTTTCCAGCAGGATTGCAAACTCGTTACCACTGATACGTGAAACTGTATCGCCTTCCTGCACAAAGCGACCAAGAAACCCGGCGAAGGCGACCAGTAATTCGTTACCGATATCATGCCCCAGGCTTTCATTAATTAGCTGGAAACGATCGATGTCCATAACAATAACAGCCACCCGGTTATCACCATGTTCGGCTACTTTCAGGGCGTGGGTCAGGCGCTCTTTAAACAGGGTCTGGTTCGCAAGGTCTGTCAGGGAATCATGGTAGGCCTGGTGCAGGATCATATCTTCGGCTCGCTTGAGCGCTGTTATGTCCTGGATAGTGCCCATCGCGTGCAGGGGGCGGCCCTCATCATCCATCATGACGTCACACTGCTGGTAGAGATAGCGCTCAGACCTGTCCAGTGTCGACAGGCGGTGCTCGAGAACAAATCGTGTGCCTCTCTCCCTTACATCCCTGAATGCATGTTGCACGCGGTCTTTATCTTCTACGGGTACGTATTTTATAAAATCATCAACGTGCTCAATACGCCGTGCATCGATACCGAGCATAATTAAAACACTTTCTGGAACTTTAAATAGATCTTGCTTCAGGTCCCAGTCCCAGTACCCCAGTTTCGCAACATGTAATGCGTGATTTATACGGCGCTGGCTTTTGCGCAGTGCAAAATCTGTATCCCTTGCCTTTAGGGCATAACGTACACGTTGTGTAAACAGGCTCCAGTTAATCGGCTTGGTAATGAAATCCGTAGCCCCAGCCTCAAAGGCACGATCAACGGATGACACATCATCCAGCCCCGTCAACATAATAACAGGAACACTACGCTCAGGGTCTTCGATACGCATGGTTTCACAGGCCTGGAAACCATTCATCACGGGCATTAACACATCCAGCAATACCATGTCGGGATGCTGGTGCCTGAACAGCTCAATAGCCTCCAGGCCGTTATCAGCTTCAATGACATTGTAGGCCTGTCGTTCAAGTGCCTTGCGCAACATCGAACGAATAACAGGATCATCATCGACCACCAATATTAATGACACATCTCTATTTGTTAGTACGGTGGATAATTTTGAATTTTGCATGTTAATCTTTTTGCCTGGCTCACGACCTGATGCGTGACTGTATCAGCGGTACACAAAAAAAAACCTGAAGTAGAGCGCTATTTTTGACTATTACAATGCACATGAAAACGGGCGTTTGTTAGGCTACATACCACGTAACAAATCCTTCTTAAGATCACTAACACTTTCCAGGCCAACAGATACACGAATAAGGCCATCGGCAATACCTGACTGCTGTCGTTCCTCAGGAGTGAGACGACCATGGGTAGTGGTTGCCGGGTGTGTAATCGTGGTCTTTGTATCGCCCAGGTTCGCCGTAATCGAGACCATGCGCGTGCTGTCAATTAAATGCCAGCCAGCATCTTTACCTCCTTTTAATTCAAAGGATAACAGGCCACCAAAATCACTTTGCTGTCGCTTTGCCAGCGCGTGCTGGGGGTGACTGGCAAGGCCGGGATAATAGACACGCTCTACGG
>JAOUMO010000233.1 GCA_029881425.1 Gammaproteobacteria bacterium | reverse complement strand
CAGGTTGTCGTCATCCCGGTGTAACAGGGTAATAAATTCGGGTGCCGGTTCGGCCTGTTTAATTAACGAGGAGAGCACCAGTGGCAGGTTGTCACGGTCACAGTAATAGCCGCTGAATGGCCCGCTTCGAACCAGTCCGCCCTGCTCGGTAACTAGCAGCGACCAGCCGTTATTGGTCGATTCATCCGGCAGTGCAAGGACATCGGCGAACAGGCCGTCGATTTTGATGCCGGCCTGTTTGAAGCTTTCCAGCGTCGTATCCAGCAGCTGTTTATCTATGGTGGCAACGGGGATGAGGCCATTATCGAGTTTTTTACCCAGTGCAAAATGGGTGTCTTCAATGTCGCTGGCGAGTCGATCCTCCAGCGCAAAGGGGGCGGCGAGTCGCTGGCGATTTAGATTGTTGGTGGGTATCTGCACCGTTTCCAGCTGGATACTGGCACTGCTCATTAACAGGGTTGTTTTGTAGCCGGCGGGAGGGGGTGCATCATCCAGTGTGCCCTGTTGAATGGCCGATACCGGTTGGCCCTGTTCGTTAACTAGCACCCAGCTCAGGGGCTGCTCACTTTCGACGCTGTAATGTATAAGTAATCTGTCGGCCACTACCAGGTTCCTTGAGAGCGGTTAATGATGGTCATTGTTTTGTCGTTACGAAAAATAGTGCTGTAGAGCTTAACATGACCACGCCCCACTTCGGCATCGGATTGCAGTAAAAAATAATCCGTGGTGACATTTATGGGCAGGGACTGTGCAGAAAATTTAGTTTTTTTCAGGGTGTTTTTCATATAGGTTTCAAAATCAGCCAGGCTCTCGAAGGCGCTGCCGTTACTGTTATCACTGGTCACATCACCATCGCGCTGCTGCAGGATTTTATCAATATTTTCGGCTATATCCTCATGCAGCGATTCTAACACCTCGCGGGGTGCGGTGTTGATATTGATGCTGGTATTCTCTGGCAGGGTGGCAACCAGGGGTATGAGCCTGTCGTAGGTTTCCTGTAAATCAAAGCCCTTTACCAGTCGGAGTTCACTGGGCGAACGGAAATAATAATTGGCGGTCCGATAGGGTTTTTCCAGGCCCAGATAATAATCATCCTCGGCACCACCGGGGATGCTGGTTTCCAGGTCTTCGTCCAGCCAGTCGATCACCGCATTGGCGAGGTTTTCGTCCAGCTCATTGTTTTTTAGCAGGCGTTTGAAGTGCTGTAAATGCTGATCGAAATTCTTGTTGCCCTTCGTCAGGTTGTTCAGGTTAAACAGCCCCTGCAGGTCGGTCAATGCACCGGTCACCTGGCCACCTTCAACCGGTGCAACTACTTTGGTGGTGTGCCACTCCTCATCCAGTGCATCGTATTTTTTTTCATCTTCCTGCAGTGCGAGCAGGGCGAAGTCTTCTACCCCCAGTACATACAGGTAGGCCTGGTCATGGTGCAGGATATTTTCTGAGCGACTGATATCCAGGTGCAACTGGTTCACCAGAGAAATCGCCAGCACCGAGGCCAGTGATACCACGAGGATGGCGGTGATCAGGGCGACACCCTGTTGGCGCAGGTTAGCTCTCATCGACTGACCCGGAATACACGAATAATATCGCCCCAGTCTTCCATCTGCAGCTTAACTTCTATTGCTTTGGGTAATGCTACAGGGCTGTTGGGGTCAGCACTCAGGGCGGGCCAGTTGCCATGCCAGTTATTTTGCTGGTCGAGGAAACGGAGGTCCAGGGTTTTGATATTTTCGATCAGGGTATTTTCGACGACCTGGTCGGCACTGGCACGATCCACATAGGGCCAGCTAAGGCGGAGCAGTTTGTCCTCGTCGAGTTTGTAGGCAACACGTTGAAGGTGGCCACGCACTATCCCGGCCGGGTTGCGCAGGCCGTTGCGTGTAAACTGGATGATCAGGTCTTCACCCTGGCTAGCGCGTAAATCGGCGAGTGTGCTGCCCAGTTCATCCCGTCCCGGGCGATTGATTATCTGTTGCATATCACGCTGCAGGTGACTCATGGTGACCTGCAGTTCCTGTAACCGTGCCATGCTAACCAGGGTCCTTTCACGGCTATTGATGACTGAGTTGAGTCCACCATAGGCAAGCACTGACAGTATCGCGAATATGGCCATGGCGATCATGATTTCAATCAGGGTGAAACCTGATGATCCTCTCTTGTTGATGTTGGTTTGATGGCCCATTAGTTCTGCGTCTTTGCCGCCGGTTTGGCAATATAGGCGATTAATTTATTCATATTTTGCTTGCGTTCTGCCGAGGCAAATACCGTAAGCGTTACCTGCCTGAGTTTATCCGAGGGCTTGCCCGTAATCGGGTCCAGCACGGCTTCAATCTCCCGTGTCCAGAACCATTCGTGATCGGCCATCTTGCTGGAATCATTTTTTTTGCCCGTGCTTGGCCACTCATCGGTCACCTGCAGTTTGGTGATTTCGTTCATCGCCACATAGTGGGCCAGGGTTTTCTGTTTGAGCAGTACCACGCTGTGGGTATGGCTGCCCGCTGTTTTTACCAGTGTGCCCATGGCGATGGCGATAAGGGTCAGTGCCACCATGATTTCTATGAGGGTGAAGCCAGCCTGGTTTTTACATTTCGAAAATGACCTAGTCTGCATGCTTGATCTCATATT
>JAOUMO010000231.1 GCA_029881425.1 Gammaproteobacteria bacterium | reverse complement strand
CAGGTCAATTCAGTTGTCGATGGCCTGGCCTATGTTATACCGGAACTGAAACAGCAGGCGTGGCTGGTTGGCGTCATTATGGCGATAGCCGTGGGTATGGTCATTCTCGGTGGTGTAAAACGTATTGCTAAAGTAGCCAGTGCCATAGTGCCTTTTATGGCGGTTGCTTATGTCTCTGTCGCATTTGTTGTTTTGTTAATGAACCTGGGTGAAATCCCTTCGGCACTGATGACAATATTGAATCACGCTCTAAATCCATGGGCGGTCGGTGGTGCGGCAGTCGGAGAGGCGATACGCTGGGGTGTGGCTCGTGGCCTGTTTTCAAACGAGGCAGGGCTCGGATCATCGCCTATGGCCCATGCTGCAGCCTCAACGAAGGAGCCTGTACGTGAAGGTTTAGTGGCGATGATGGAGCCCTTTATCGATACCCTGGTGATCTGTTCCATGACCGGCCTGGCCATCGTGGTGACAGGTGCCTATGCCTCTGCACCCGAAGGTGTCGAGGGCGCATCATTGACAGCCTATGCCTTTAGCATGGCCATAGGTGATTCTGGCGGCGCCATAGTCGGCATTAGCCTGGCGCTATTTGCCTTTTCCACGATAATCGCATGGTCATATTATGGTGATCGCAGTGCAAAATTCCTGTTTGGTGAAAAGGCAGTCATGCCCTACCGTGTTATTTATACGGTTTTAATCGTGGTCGGTGCGGTAGTGCCATTAAAGTTAGTATGGAATATTGCAGACGTAACAAACATTTTAATGGCAATCCCCAATTTATTAGCACTTGTATTATTGGCATCATTAGTCAAAACTATGAGAGATGAATATTTTGCTAAGCACGCAAAAAGCGTAGAGTCCAAAGTTTAGCGTTATTAACAGGCTTATTTTGTACCCGTAACTTTTTGTTTTGATGAAAGAGGAAAAAGAATGGCTGAATTAGAAATTGAAGATTTACAACTGGGTGAAGGTGACGAAGCCGTTGCTTCACAATTGATTGTCGTGCACTACACGGGCTGGTTAACCGATGGAACTAAATTTGATTCCAGCCTTGATCGTAATGATCCCTTCAGTTTTACACTGGGTGTGGGCCAGGTCATTAAAGGCTGGGATGAAGGCTTTGCCGGTATGAAAGTCGGTGGCAAACGTAAGTTAACGATTCCACCAGAAATGGGCTATGGCGCGAGTGGTGCCGGCGGCGTGATTCCGCCCAATGCAACACTGGTGTTTGAAGTTGAATTGCTTAAAGTGGGTTAATTGCTTTTCCAGGGCCAGCACCCTGCTGGCCCTTTTATATTTTGTCCCGTTAAATCCTGTCGCTGCGAGTCAATGGATCAATTACTGGGAACTGGGTGCTGGTATTTCCTATTTCCATATTCCCTATTATTCCGGTGGGGTAGGATCTAAAAATTATCTTTTGCCATTTCCACATATCCTTGTCGAATCAGATTATTTAAGCCTCGAGCGAAACGTTATTAGTGGCCACCTGTTTTCAACAGATGAGTTCAAGGTGGATATTAGTTTTTCAGGTGCACTAAAAGCGGATAGCAATGACATCGAATTACGAAAAGGTATGCCCGATCTAAATTATGTCATCGAAGCCGGTCCTTCATTGAAATGGCTGTTACAGGGAGAGTTCAATAAAGACTATGAGTTAACCTTTGAGCTCCCCATTCATCGCGTTGTTACAACAGACTTAAGGCAGGTCGATGCCATTGGCTGGCGATATAAGCCCGGTTTGTATGTGAAGAAGAAATATCCAGGCTGGACGGTGAATGCCGATGTAAGCCTGTTATATGCGACGCAGGATTACCATGCTTATTTTTATAGCGTGGATAATGCCTATGTTACGGCGGACAGGAGTGCCTATAGGGCATCATCGGGTTTTAGTGGCGTGGAATATAGCTTGAAGTTCAAGACGCATAGCAAAAACATGAACATGGGTTTTTTAATGATATATACCCGCCTCGATCAGGCAGTATTTAACGATAGCCCGCTGGTGGCGGAAACAAACAGTTTAACACTAGGTGTCTATGCCAGCTGGGTGTTCTGGGGAAGTGCTAAATAAGGATGGCGCCCAGTTGTTGCAGGAACCCTGTGCCAGGTGTCGTATTGGCAGCGCATGATAGTACGGGATAACTGAGCAGGGACTTTAGATCGGCCAGGTTGTCCATGGCGTTAGCCGCTGTTTCATCTGCTTGCTGGTTAAGTATGATAGCCGCAGGCTTTAACTGCCTGTTTTCGATAGCGGCAACACTCAGTAGTACCTGGTTGATACAACCGAGCTTATTATCAGCAATTAACAGCACAGGCAGGTCGAGTTGCTGCGCGAGGTCGGCATTAAGCCCGTCACTGGTCAGGGGAGAATAAAATCCACCGGCACCTTCAACCAGTAAAAAATCATCCTGGTGACCAGGGACCGTTAGGCAATGTGAAGCCAGTTGTTGAATGCTAAGGCTAAGGTTATTGAGGTGGGCCGCACGTGCGGGTGAAATGGCGGCCTCAAATCGGTAAGCACAGACCTCAGACAGGTCCCCTGCATAAGCCGAGGCCTGGTGTAATGCCAGCGCATCCTCGGGGATCAGTTGGCCGTCACGATGGGTGCAGCCCGATTCAACCGGTTTACGCGGAATGACACGGGTAC
>JAOUMO010000230.1 GCA_029881425.1 Gammaproteobacteria bacterium | reverse complement strand
GATCGAAGACAAGTTACACCCACCAACCTAAACCTCTGCCAATAACTGCTCGGTCATCGATAGCGCCTGTCCCTGATAGGCACCGCCAAACATATTCAGGTGATTGATAATATGATAAAGGTTGTATAATGTTTTCCTGACCTTATAGCCGTCATCCAGTGGCCAGGCCTCATTATAGGCCGCATAGAAATTTGCACCAAAACCTCCAAATAACTGTGTCATTGCCAGCTCGGCCTCGCGATCACCATAATAAAATGCGGGGTCATAAATGACCGCTGTTCCGTCTGCCAGTGCCGCGGCATTGCCACCCCAGAGATCGCCATGCAACATCGATACCTGTGGCCGATAATCACTGAATAACCGTGGAAAATCGGACATTAACCTTTCACCCAGGCGTTGCAATTTACCGCCATAGCCATTCTGTGCCGCAAGCCTTAACTGGTAACCCAGCCGGCAATCTCGCCAGAAGTCGAGCCAGTCATCATGCCACGTGTTGACCTGCGGGGTCGAACCAATGGTGTTGTTCCTGTGCCAGCCAAACCGCCGGGCACTGACCCGGTGCATGGCGGCCAACTGCCGCGCAAAACCGACCATGTCGGGCATACCCCCCATATCCAGATAGTCCAGCACCAGGTAACAGGATTCACCAGCCTCACCATGGCATACCACGGTTGGCACATAGATCGTTTCGGTAGCTGCCATCACCTGCAACGCCTCGGCCTCTGCCTCGAACATATCACCATGTTGACGGCTATTCAGCTTTACAAAATAATGCGTCCTACCATCGCTAATCCGGCTGGCCTGGTTAATACAGCCACCGCCAACACCCTGCTGCTGGCTTAGCACGAAAGGCGCACCCCTGTGTTTTGAAATATGCTGACAAATCTGATCCCATGGTGGCATGATAAATACTATCCCCTGTGCAGGCCTAACAATGCTCTATATGATAGGGTCTGGCTGTCTTAAGATAAATGCCATTGACAGTTCCATGACGAGAATACCTGCCACCATCACCAGGTAAGCGGCCCCTGGAATAATTGCATTTGAACACCCCCTTTATAAACAAGCGTACATTGAAAAAGAAAATGCAAATAAACGCGAATGTACGCAAATTTATAGCCCCATGGATACCTTTAAAAAAATAGCCTCTTGAAGGCAGTGAACAAAAGCATCCACGTTCATTTGCATTTTTGCTGCACTTTTAAATCACACCACAATGGCTCGAGGCCATATTGATGAGCTCATACACCTACCACTGGTGCTAAGACAGCCACAGCAGCCAACTAATCTACTGCTAATCAATCACTTATACACAAGGCCGCTAAACCATCGATATTTTTTGATTAAAAAACAACCAATCTAGCCGGTCATTTTATAAGTGCATGATTTTATTGAATTTATGGCATGGTCAAATTTTGACCAATCTGATAGATCACGAATTATCACGACTGTTTCAGAGCCAAATTATCAATTTACCCACAGAGTTATCCACAGGTTTTGTGGGTAACTGATTTTTATTGAAGAATAATAATGACTTAGATCAACTTTGTTACATATTTATCAAAATACACCCCTAACTTTAGTCGTCAATCGACTAACAAATCACAAAAATAATGGCAAGCCCTGGATCGATTTTTTTTACTTATACACATGTCTTATTTTGTTCATTTACAAAATCAGCAAACCCCTGTATTTATAGCGTATGACGACCAAATTAACTACAAGTCATTGTTTTTATAAGTCTTTTTGAAGTGATCATTTTTTAATCAATTTGTCACAAATCTCAGGCTCATGCCTGCCTGCACGAGTTTTACAGCTTTCATCCACAGAGTTATCCACAGCTTCTGTGGACAACTTTCCCTGGCTCCCTTCATAGCGAATTAAGTCAATTTATAATTGATTGCGGTTTTTTTAGTTTTTCACTGGCACAATACCCCGCATGTTTGCACAAACCTTCGTTAAAGTTGCTGTTCCCTGCCCCCTTTATGGCCTGTTTGATTATCGGCTGGATGACCCGCAATTAGCTCAATTTATCCAGCCGGGATGTCGTGTCCAGGTGCCCTTTGGACGCCAGTCGGTGATCGGGCTGGTGATGCAGGTAACCCATCACTCTGAACTGGCCGCAAACAAACTTAAGCCCATCCAGCAACTGCTCGATAATGAGCCCCTGTTACCTGGCTATTTACTCGACTTATTACAGTGGGCCGCAGATTATTACCATTACCCGCTAGGTGAAATCATTGCCAGCGCCCTGCCCAAACTGCTACGCCAGGGGGGTACACCGGATGATCGCGGCGAAAATCTATGGCAACTCACGGATAAGGGGCGTGAGACCATACCAGAGGTGCTCAGGCGAGCACCCCGCCAGGCCGCCTTGCTGCAACAGCTACAACAATTACCCGCAGGCCTGACCCCGAGCCAGCTCAATCTACAATCTGACAACTGGCGTCCGGCAATGAAGGGACTGCTTGAAAAACAGCTGGTCAGCAGCTCGCAAAGCCCCTGCCTGACAGGCAACCCACACCCCCCCATAAAAGCACCGCAACTGCATGATGAACAACAGGCCGCTGTAGATAGTGTGGCCAAAGGCTTTGGGGCATTTCATACCTTCCTGTTACAGGGCATTACCGGTAGCGGAAAAACGGAGGTCTAC
>JAOUMO010000080.1 GCA_029881425.1 Gammaproteobacteria bacterium | reverse complement strand
AAGTCTTACCCGCCAGTGCCTGTTCTTCTACAGCGACCACGGGCATATCATCCCAGTGCATCCCGGCCGCCTCTAGCCTTTGCAGTACTTCGAGATTATGCGCCTGCCTGAAGAAACTATAGACATGCCCGGCAACGACGGGACCGACCTCCGGCACAGTTTGCAGTTCGTCTTCAGTGGCTGCCATTAAAGCGGGCAAGGAGCCAAAATGCTGTGCAAGTATTCTTGCAGTAGCCTCACCGACCTCACGGATACCCAGTGCATAAATAAAACGCGGCAGGCTGGTGTGTTTACATTTTTCCAGTGCATCAATTGTATTTTGTGCAGATTTTTCACCCATACGCTCAAGCTGGCTTAGCTGTTCAGTGGTCAAATTAAAAAGATCATCGACATGATCGATTAATTTTTCATCCACCAGCTGTTCAACCAGTTTATCGCCGAGGCCTTCTATATCCATCGCCTTGCGTGATGCAAAATGTTTAATGGATTCTTTGCGCTGTGCAGCACAATAGAGACCACCACTGCAACGTGCCACCGCCTCACCTTCCTGCTGGATGATATCGGAATGACAGACGGGACAGCCATCGGTGGGCAAACTGACTTTTGCTGCATTTTTATTGCGACTACCGGGTACGACGCGAACCACTTCCGGGATAACATCCCCGGCACGGCGGATGATTACCTGATCGCCGACGCGCACATCTTTACGCTCGACCTCATCCATATTATGCAGTGTCGCATTACTCACGGTAACACCACCAACGAATACTGGCTCCAGTCGTGCTACGGGTGTTATGGCGCCGGTGCGCCCAACCTGGAACTCGATCGCATTTACGGTCGTCACTTCTTCCTGTGCCGGGAATTTATGGGCAATGGCCCAGCGTGGTGCGCGCGCAACAAAGCCCAGCTCTTTCTGCCAGTCGAGGCGATCAACTTTATAGACGATGCCATCGATGTCATAGGGTAAGGCATCACGTTTCACCGCCATCTCGTTAAAGTATTGCAGGCAGCCCTCCACACCGGTAACCCGTTTTCGCTCATGGCAAACAGGCAGGCCCCAGTGACGCAGGCGCTCGAGTATCTCACTGTGGGAGGCAACATCGGCCATACCCTCAACCCTGCCCATGGCATAACAGTAAATCGCCAGTGGTCGTGTCGCAGTAATTCGGGGATCCAGTTGGCGCAGTGAACCTGCAGCGGCGTTACGCGGATTCACAAAGACCTTTTCATCATTTTCACGCGCGCGTCGATTGAGCTCCGCAAAACCGGCCCTGGGCATAAACACTTCACCACGTACTTCAAGTAATCGCGGGTAATCATCGCCCAGCAAACGCAAAGGCACCGAGTGAATTGTACGCACGTTCTGGGTGATATCCTCACCGGTGGTACCATCACCTCGGGTACCCGCCCTGACCAGTACACCCTTCTCATATAAGAGGCTAACCGCAAGGCCATCCAGTTTTGGTTCTGCGGCAAAATCAATAGGGTTATCGGTATCCAGCCGCTGCTGGATACGCCGGTAAAAATCATTCAATTCCTCTTCGTTAAACACATTGTCCAGCGAGAGCATGGGGATTTCATGGGTGACCTGCGTAAAACCATCGAGGGGTTGATCACCGACGCGTTGCGTAGGCGAGTCGGCTGTTATTAAGTCGGGATTTTCAGCTTCGAGCTGCTGTAGCCTGCGATATAAACGGTCGTATTCAACATCAGGGATCTCGGGATCATCCAGCACATAATACTGGTAACTGTGATGATTGAGTAGCTGGCGCAGGTTGTCTACATCCTGCTGGATCGTTTTTTTATTCGACATTAAAGTGCCTGGAAGAATAATTTCTGAAACAGGAAAACGGGGGAACACATCGGATCGAAGAGTAAGGAATCAATCATGGCCTACCCGCTCACTAGATTAAGGCGATATTATCAGGCCGACTGGCATGATTTCTGGCCGGCAAAATGACTGGCTTTAGCCCTTAATGCCCGCGTATAGGTCTCATTAAGAAGCTGTCGGTTCTGGTCACAGATTTGTGCACCCAACATACCCGACATGGTATGCGCACACAGCAGCATTTCATCGAGTGACTTAACCGGATTTTTACACAGGCCCAGCTGCATAAATAAACTCACACCACGGGTCGTCATCAGGTGCATGTTTTCGCTATCAAACCAGCCCGGCTCCATCATATTGGCCATGCTAAATTCGGTATCACCCGCCTCATCTTTACGATGAAAAATTTTCATCTCACCGTATTGCAATCGGGTTACACAGGTCGAGCTGAGAATCTGCTCGCCCTTTAACTCACTACCACGCGGCGCAACAATATAAAGCACCACGACATCATTTTCGTATGCCGGCTCTTCGTCGGTTATTTCAGGGGTGGCTGCTGGTTCGACTGCCTCGGTCGAAGTGGTTACATCTGTAGCACCATCAACAACGGGGGGCTGCTCTACTGGTGTGATCGTTTCCGTTTCAGTCGATGCTGCTTGCTGCTGCTGAACCGTATCAAGGGCTGTGTCTTCGACATCATCATCCAGTGAATCCGAATCACAACTAAAGGATGTAACGGGTGCTTCAACCGAGCTGCGTTGCACTACACGTACCGGACCAACGCCATCGACCCAGCCATCATCATCCAGTTTCACCGAGGGTAAGTCGCGGCTGGATTTTAGTGGCGGTATATCTATCTCACGCCGCCTGCTCCTGCCCCAGAAGTAAACCGCAACGACCACCGCAATACCTATTGCCAACAGTATCCAGCGAAAAGCATCCATTAAACTGTAGCCACCATCTTGGTTGCCTCCTCGATATCAACACTCACCAGGCGTGAAACGCCGGCTTCACGCATAGTAACACCACTCATGTGCTCGGCCAGCTCCATCGTGGTCTTGTTATGTGTGATAAAGATAAACTGTACGCGCTTGGACATATCACGCACCAGGTTACAGAATCGACCCACATTGGCCTCATCCAGTGGCGCATCCACTTCGTCCAGCATACAGAAGGGGGCAGGATTGAGTTCGAAGATAGCGAACACCAGGGCAACCGCCGTCAACGCCTTTTCACCACCGGACATAAGGTGGATATGGCTGATGCGTTTACCCGGCGGCCTTGCCATAACCGCGATACCGGTGCTGAGCAGGTCATCGCCGGTCATTTCTAGATAGGCCTGACCACCACCGAACAGGCGGGGGAACATCTCCTGTAAACGATTATTGACATGCTCATAGGTTTCCTTGAAGCGTGTGCGGGTTTCCTTGTCGATTTTTGCGATCGCTTTTTCCAGGGTCTCCAGCGCCTCGGTTATGTCGCCGTGCTGTGAATCCAGGTACTCCTTACGCTTGAGCTGCTCCTGGTATTCATCAATGGCCGCGAGGTTGATCGGGCCCAGGCGGGCAATCTTCTGGCCGATCTCATCCACCTTACGCTGCCAGTCATCGATGCGCACATGCTCGCCCAGCTCTTCCAGCAGTTCATCTACATTAAAATCGGTTTCGGCAAGCTGTTCCTGTACCGTCTGTGTACGCACACGGACTTCCTGGCTATTAATTCGCGCCTGCTCCAGGCTGGAGCGAATCATCTGTGACTTCTGCTCGTGCTCACCACGTTTCTGTTCAAGTTCACGCAACAGGTTATCTATGGCCTCTACCGCACGGCGCGCCTCGAGCAACTGCTCTTCCACTTCGAGTCGTTGCTCGAGCAGCACTTCCAGCTCCTGCTGCATTTTCTCTACCGGCTCGCTACCCGCAGACAACAAAGTAGTCAGCTCGGTACGACGCTGCTGCTGCATTTCCAGCTGGCGCGACATACGCTCAATATTCTGTTCCAGGCTGCGTTTGGCGGTACGTTTCGATTCAATCTGGATTGCCAGTTCATGCACCAGTTCACGCTCGGACTGTGCCTTGCTACGCGCCTCATGCAATCGATTCTGGATCGATTCACGCTGGCCGGTAAGCTCTTCGCGCTCACGGGAAAGCACTTCCATCTGCTCCATGGCCTCATTGCGTTTACGGCGGGCGGTCTCCATCGCCTCTTCTTCACGGGCGATCTGCCCCTGCAATTCCGAAGATTCCTCAGCCAGGTTTTTATTACGACTCAGCAGCTGTTCAAGGCGTGACTGGCGGGCAGTGATCTGCGCCTGTATCTGTGCCACCTGGCTGTGTGCCTGGTTTAATTCCGCCTGCCATTGTTCACGACGCTGCTCCTGGTTCTGTAATTCTGCACGACCATCCTGGATACGCTGCTCCATTTCCTCGGCCTGCATGTCGAGCTCTTCAAGGCTTTGTGCCAGCTGTTTGATTTCCTGCTCGCGGGCCAGGACACCACCCTTCTCGTCTTTATCCCGCGCAATGCGCAGCCAGTTCTTACCCAGCCAGATGCCATCGCGTGTTATCACGGATTCGCCATCGGCCAGGCCGTTGCGCATAGCCAGTGCCGACGCAATATCATCGGCAACCAGCACGCCACCGGTAAACTCATCCAGTGACAGGCTGGAATTAATCTTATCCGCCAGGCTATTGGCCTGGTTGGCCGCACCGGTAGAGGCGGCACGGGTATCCAGCAGGGTCAGTGTGCCCTCCTGAAGATCGCCAAATGCCGATGACAGGCTATCCATGCCATCGACACAAACCGCCTCCAGGTACTGGCCCAGCACGGTTTCAACGGCCTTTTCCCAGCCACTCTCAACATCCAGCTTTTCGGCCAGTCGACTGTTGTTTGCCAGTCCCTGGTGCTCCAGCCAGCCCGTAATGGCCTTCTCTTTCTTACCCAGGGCAGCCTGCTGCAGTGCATCCAGTGAGGCCATACGGCCACGACCATCGTGCAACTGGTGGCGAATGGCATCCTGTTCACGGTTGTACTGGCTATTCTGCTCACGCAGGCGATTGATCGTTTCCAGCACCTCGGCGACCTGCTCTTCAAGCTCGGCCTTCTGCATCTCGGCGGTTTCGCTCTGTTCGCGCAACTGGCCCAGCTCATTCTCGAGATCATCACCGATCAGGTTCTGTTTTTCTGTATTGATTTTCTGCAGGCGCTGCTGCAACTGGGCCACGTGGCGCTCGAGCTGCTCCATACGGGTACGCTCGACCTGCGCCTCCTGTGACGGCTCGGCAGCACGACGGTTATAGTCTTCCCAGCCTGTTTGCCATTCGTTCATCGCCTGCTCGGCATCCTGCAGGGCGGCATGGGACATTTGCTGTGATTCACGGCGCAATTCGAGCTCGGGCTCACTTTCACTCAGTACCAGGCTGATTTCTTCAAGCTGCTCACGGTCGCTCTGCAGGGTGTACTCGGCTTCTTCGAGGGCCTTCTCCAGTTCATCCAGGTCATTCTGCTGGCGCTGGAACATCTCCTTCTGGTGCTGTATCGACTGCTCGAGGCGGGATATATCTGAACCCAGTTTATAAAAACGGGCCTGTACCCCGTTCAGCGCCTCATTCGACTCATTGCGCTGCTCACGCTGTGTTTCCAGCTCAGATTCAACGGAACGCTGCTCTGCAATCACCTCTTCCAGGCGCGTCTGCTGCTCGGTGATGGCCTGTTCACGCTTCTCCATTTCGTGCGTCAGCTCGCGCCAGCGTAGTGACAGGTGCTCGGCCTTGAGCCGGCGCTCATCCTGCTTGAATTCCTTGTAGCGTTCAGCGGTACGGGACTGGCGCTGTAAGTGCGCCAGCTGTTTGTCTATTTCTTCACGCAGGTCATCGAGGCGATCGAGGTTTTCACGGGTATGGCGTATACGGTTTTCCGTTTCACGGCGTCGCTCCTTATATTTGGAGATGCCGGCCGCTTCCTCAAGGAAAACACGCAGCTCTTCAGGCTTGGCGTCAATCAGGCGCGAGATCATGCCCTGTTCGATAATCGCATAACTGCGAGGACCAAGACCGGTACCCAGGAACAGGTCGGAGATATCACGACGACGACACTTGGTGCCGTTAAGGAAATATTTGGACTGGCCGTCCCGTGTCACCAGGCGTTTCGCAGAGATCTCGGCATACTGGGCACAGGGGCCTTCGAGCTTGCCCTCTGAATTATCAAACACCAGCTCAACTGAGGCCTGGCCCACCGGTTTACGTGATGAGGAACCACTGAAAATGACGTCATCCATGGAGGCGCCACGCAGGTGCTTGGCGGATGACTCACCCATCACCCAGCGCACCGCATCAATAGTATTGGACTTGCCACAACCATTGGGACCGACAATACCGGTCAGGTTGCTTGGAAAATGTATGGTTGTAGGGTCAACGAATGATTTAAAGCCTGCCAGCTTGATTTTGCTTAGTCGCATTTAGGTGAAATCCCAATACCGTTCTTAATCTGATGAATGATCGTTATTTTTAGGCGACTAAGTATATCAATTTCACGCTGTCTTGCTGGCAAATTTAATGGTTTATACCGATAAAAATATTAAAAAAATTTAAGTTATTGATTTTATTAGCCTTATAGCAAGCAACAAATCAAATATGTGATGAACCCCTAAAACAGGACACTGACTGATCAATTATCCATCACATGCTCGTAATGAATGAGATTATCGTTAATCACGCCCTTTTTAATGACCTTCATAATATTATCCTCAAAAAAGATACGGCAAGGTGCCGAGCTGCCACAGTCAAACATAAGTTCACCACCGGGGCGTTTGAGGCTATCGGTATAAGCAATAATTTTCTCATCCAGCAGATCAAATGTACTCTGGAAATAGGCAATGCCGGTAGTGGTTGAATTCACCTTTTCAAACACCTTGAGCATCAGGTCCGGCTTAATCGTTAATGAATAGGGATGGGGTATATAGAGTCGAATCACCCGGTTGCCGGGATAGAATTTCACATAATGGCTTTTACCCGTTAACCTGGCCATCTTGCCATCATTTTCTTCCCTGCTGAAATAGCCATCATAGATGACGGGGTCTTCTTTATTTTCACTGGCACCGGTAACCGGTGGTAATACCAGGCCGAGCACCAGCAAACTAACGAGCATAAAAGAATTGATCGACTTCATTAAAAAACCCCTAACCGGTAATTAGCAGATTACTTGCCATCATAAATTGTAGTGTATCTTTACATAATTAGAGCAGGTAAATAATTGACCTGCATCTAGCCAGACCGTGATGGTACCATGAGCTTCGAGTAAAACATCCAGAATAGGTTAGCCACTATTACGGGCATTGTATAAGCACCTGATTTAGTTTATAACTAAATCACAAGAATAAAACAAGATTGAGCCACTGCAACCAGCGTATGAAATACACATATCCAAAAAAATATAAGCTATTTATTTTCTCAGTACTGATAACACTCGGTACGCTATCGTTCAATAGCGCCTACGCCAGTGAGGCCAGTGGATTGAATACAGAAACAACAGCAAATACCCCTGCGATTTCACCCACTACACCGCAAATAACCAGCCATGACAAAGATAATAATCATAAACAGTATGATGTTAATGAAAAACGTGAGCTATCTGCCTTTTTTAAGGTGGGCCTAGGCATCAATTTTGTCATGCTAGTGGTATTTATCTACTGGGCCGTTGGCCAATGGCGCCAGAATAAAAAGTAAAATACAGTCATCATGAATCCTCAACCAAAAAAGGCCAACAGGATATTTCTGGCACTACTGGCAATTACTGTTTTTATAGCCCTGTTTTTTATAGCCAACCGGAAACCACAAACCCCCGATGTACCGGCACAACTGCTCGCCGTTATGAGGCCGGTAGCGGTTGAACTCAGGCCTTTTACATTAATTGATCATAACAGTCGGCCATTTACACTGGACCAGCTAAAAGACCGGGACAGCCTGCTATTTTTTGGTTACACCTCCTGCCCCGACATCTGCCCCACAACCCTGACCACGCTGAACCTGTTGATGAATAAACTCAAACAAGAATCCGAAGCAGTCACCCTGCCCCAGATTGTTTTCGTCTCTGTCGACAGCCAACGGGACAAACCAGAAAAACTGGCCAGCTACACCCGCTATTTCAACAAGGATTTTATTAGCATCACCGGGGACAAGTCATCGATTGACGAATTTACTCGACAGTTTTCTGCAGCTTATTTTATTGAAAACAGTACAGCGGCCGATAACTACCAGATCAGTCATACCAGCTCTATTTTTATGATTAATCACGAGGCGAAATTAATAGCGGCTTTTTCACTACCACACGATGTCGATACACTGGCCGAACAATACACCATGATCAGGGATCTTTACCAACAACAATAAGCCAGGCTAATTCACAACCACAGACCCGCAGAGGGGCTCTTGTTTAACGCCACCAGCACAATATAAACAAAACATAACTGCGCCAGAACCCAGGCGGTGATTCGTATCTTTTTTGAATGCCCGTAGGTAATGGCCAGCATACCCAGGCCAATATAAAACAATAAACCAATCACTTTGGCTGTCAGCCATGAATGAACAAAGGGGTACTGATGGAGCGTTATTGCGAGTATTGTGGCACTCACCAGGAGCACGGTATCAATTACAGGGGGTAGTCTTCTCGTCCATTTCTGCCGGGCAAGAGGGGAATCAAATATCATCCATAAACCACGAATAAAAAACAGCACAAATGTTATAACGACACACGTCACATGGATATATTTTACCAACATCACCACTACCCTATAATTATTCAACCAATGCTTCAGGCTTTAGCTGGATAACATCCTGATTACAAATATTTTCACCATGGGCCTAAAATTTCAAACATTTAATACCAACTATATTATACTCAACACCGTGAGCACAGAAATCATCCCCCTACTCCCGCCCCTGCAGGCCATTTTAAATACAATAGCGGCAAGCTTTATTGCCACGGGTTACATTTTTATTCGCAAACAGAATAAAGCGGCCCATAAAAAATGTATGATTAGTGCGCTGGCGATTTCCACCCTGTTCCTGGCTTCTTATTTATATTACCATTTGCAGGTGGGCTACCAGCCCTTCAGGGGACAAGGAGCAATTCGCCCGCTCTATTTCATTATCCTGTTTACCCACGTGATACTGGCGGCAATCTCTGTACCCCTGATATTAACCACTGTATGGCTCGCCATTAAACAAAAAACAGCAACGCATCGGAAGCTGGCACGCTGGACACTTCCTATCTGGCTTTATGTCTCAGTTACAGGTGTATTTATATATATCATGGCCTTCCATATCTATGCCATCTAAAACCGTTTTGGTATAAAATAACCAGACTTTCAACATCACCCTGTAAAGGTAATAACGATGGAAATGATTTATTTCACGGCTGTTGCAATAGTACTCTATGTCGTATCCGACTGGATCCTGAGACAGATTGAAATTAAACGGGGAGAACTCCTGCCCAATCGCTCTGTAGTATTTTTTATTATTATCACTGTACTATCCGTTGTTTCATTTTCTATAATACAGTCCCTGTATCCGAAAAATGAACCCGCAGCCGTCAATACGCAGCCAGCACAAATTCAAGATCAAACTCAACAACAAATACCAAAATAATAAATTTATTTAGTATTACAACCCGGCAAGACTAAATGTTTTTGCCAGCCCGGGTAGATTTATAAACAATAATCATAAACATGATGCCGCCAATGACGGCGACCAGCGCCCCCATTCCCATCACACCCATACTGATTTTCTTTTCCAGGACATCCAGTCCCTGGGCGGCGCCCGCTGTTTTGCGCTGCACGCCATAACCACCTGACCAGGCCAGGCCACCAATATGCATTAACTGGCCAACACCCAGAACAACGGGCTGCCAGCACACCATGCGGCCCTCTGGTTTTCTAAAACCAAGACGTGGCAACAAATGATAGGTCAGACCCATAAAGGCTATAGTAATAGCAATAATTGAACCATGGTAATGGGCAGGAACAATCACATTACTACCACTAATCATAAATCCGAAAACACCACCAACGGCAAATAATATTAATGAGAAAAACAGTGCGTTACGCTCACCACTTGCGGCAAGCCTGGCTTTTTTTGCGCTAAAAATACTATATATAATCAATAGCCCCATGGGCAATGCCGCCATTCCACCACCGTATTGCATCAGCCAGCTAATAGCCTGCATGTGATTTCCCGAGCCCACATCGAACATCATATAAACGACGATGGTCGCCATCACCGGAACCAGGCCAAGCGCAAACAGGAACACAGTCAGTCGTGGCTGTAATTTTGGAATGATGCCAGCGGCCACTGATAAAACCAGCCAGCTGACAAGTAACAGCTGCACATGAACAAACTGTAAAGTATGGCCACTACCCCAGAACAATAATTCAAAAAAATATTCGCCGGTAGCA
>JAOUMO010000079.1 GCA_029881425.1 Gammaproteobacteria bacterium | reverse complement strand
TCGACTACCGCTTAACGCCCCCAGCTATAGCCAGGTGGAAAAGGGGGCGCTATTGAGCTACGGTTTTGTTCACAGTGAGATCGGTCGCCAGGCCGCTCGCCAGGTAGACCAGATCTTCAAGGGTGCAAACCCGGGTGACCTGCCGGTGGAAATGGCAGAGAGTATCCTGTCTATTAACCTGGTCAGTGCAGAACGTATCGGTATGAGCATTCCCGATGATATCCTGCTCCAGGCCGAAAAAATTATCAGGGAGTAATCACCACTACCCATGCCAACTACCCGTATACGCCGTCGGTTATTCCTGGCCTTTCTTGCCCTGGCAATCCTGCCCCTGTTGCTTGCCGGGTTGGTCCTGGGCTGGTATTCATATCAGGCGAACCTGGATGAGGCCTATGCCCGGCAACAGGCGGTTGCCCAACGCGTGGCAGTACAGGCCCAGGCCTACATGGAGCGGTTCCAGCAGGGTCTGGAGTACACCATTCAATATTCCAGTTTTTCTACGGCAAATGACATGGCACGACGCGCCAGCCTTAAGAAACTCATCGCGGATCGGGAGCGATACCGGGAGCTTGTTTTTTTTGATGCTACGGGTGAGGAAAGGATGCATTTATCCAATATACGGATGCTGGGTGGGATTCATGAGCACCCGGATTTCAGGCGCTATCTTGAACCCGTGCGCCAGGTATTAAACAGTGGTCGTATTATCCGCAGTAAAGTTTTTTATGACCCGGAAAATAATGAACCGCTGGTGCTGATCGCCGTGCCGGTTCCCGACATTCGTGATGCCAGCCTGGCCGGTGTGCTCATTGCAGAGGTGCGACTGAAAAAGGTGTGGGACCTGATCAGTGACCTGGCGCTTATTCCCGGTGAGGATGTGTATATCCTCGGCAAGGAGGGGCGGGTCATTGCCCATAAGAACCCCTCCATTGTGCTGCGTGAAACCCGTATCGGCTTCCTGCCGGATAAGCGTAAACAGATAGGTCTGTATGATAAACACGTGCTGCTGGCCATCAGTCGCTTCACGATCGGGCAAAGAGCGTTCCAGGTCGTTGCCGAACGAGAGCTCAGGTACGCCCTGCAGACGGCCATCACTAACATGTTCATTATCATGGGGGTCATCCTGCTGGCCCTGGCAGGGGTGCTGGTTATCGGCCGTCGTATAGCCAGTCGCATCAGCCGGCCAATTATTGCCGTCTCCGAGACAGCCCGTGCGATTCGTGAAGGTGACCTGGCGCGCCAGGCCGAGGTCGTCAGTGATGATGAAATAGGCGAGATGGCACAAACCTTCAACAGTATGACCGGACAACTGCGCCAGACCTTCAGTAAACTGGAGCGGCTTAATCGCTCCTATCGTGCACTCAGCCAGTGTAACAGGAGTATTGCTCGTGCAGATACAGAAGCCCAGCTGCTGCAGGATATCTGTGGCATCGTACAGCAGGATTGTGGTTATAGCATGGTCTGGATTGGCATGGCCGAGCATGATGAAAACAGGAGTGTGCGACCGGCTGCCCAGGCAGGGTTTGAGCAGGGATACCTGAAGGCTGTAACTATTAGCTGGGCAGAGGACAGTGAGCGAGGGAATGGTCCTACGGGTATTGCCATCCGTGAGCAACGTGCCGTGATCGTATCTGATATCCTGCATGACCCATCCTTTTTGCCCTGGCGTGAACAGGCACTAGAACGTGGTTATGTATCGGCTGCCGCCTTTCCCATACAGTCTGGTGATACCGTGTTGGGCGCGCTCATGGTCTATGCCGATGAGTCCAGCGACTTTAGTGATGATGAAGCTGGCCTGCTGGGCGAACTTGCTGAAAACACCGGCTTTGGCCTGCTTAAGTTGCGTGCCGATGTGGAGCTGGAACAACACCAGGAACACCTGGAAGAGCTGGTTGATGAACGCACGCGTGAGTTGAGTCATCAGAAGGCCTTCAGCGAAACGGTACTGGATAATATCAGTGATGGTATTGTCGCCTGTGATGCCAATGGTATGCTCTCCCTGTTCAACCGGGCCACACGTGAGATGCACGGTATCGACCAGGAGGACTTGCCGCCCGAGGAATGGGCCACCCATTATCGTCTCTACCATGCAGATGGTGAAACTGCGATGCAGCTGGATGAGGTCCCACTGTTCCGTGCCTTTAACGGTGAAAAGTTCAGTAATGAGGGATTCGTACTCGAACATATCGATGGTCACAAGCTGTCACTGATTTGTGCGGGCCAGCCGATGTACGATGCCGATGGCCATAAGATTGGTGCAGTCGTATCCATGCACGATATCACAATGCAAAAGGTGACTGAAACGGCCCTGATCCAGGCCAAGGAGGCAGCGGAGGAGGCGAATGAGGCGAAAAGCAGCTTCCTTGCCAACATGAGTCACGAGTTGCGTACGCCGATTAATGCCATTCTTGGCATGCTCTATCTGGCTCTTCGCAACGACCTGTCACCGAGCCTGCACAGCCACCTGAGCAAGGCACAGGGGGCGGCTAATGCTCTGCTTTCTGTCATCAACGATATTCTCGACCTGTCAAAGATCGAGGCGGGTAAGCTCGAAATTGAACGTGTCGAGTTCGGCCTGGACACTGTCCTTGAACGGGTTACCGATGTGATTGCCTCCAATGCCGCCGAGAAAGGTATCGAGTTCCTGATCCGTTATGATGTCACTATACCGCCGGTTCTCATTGGTGATCCGCTACGCCTTGGCCAGGTGTTGATAAACCTGTGCAGCAATGCGGTCAAATTTACCGAGCAGGGCCAGGTTGAATTGATTTTCCATGCACAAGAGCAGCAACAGGCCGAACTGAAAGTGCGTATCTGTGTGCGTGATTCCGGTATCGGTATATCTGAGGAATTGCAGGGCCAGCTATTCGACAAGTTCATCCAGGCTGACCAGTCGACTACGCGCCGTTTCGGCGGTACTGGCCTGGGCCTGGCCATTAGTAAGAACCTGGTTGAAATGATGGGTGGCCGGATCTGGATTGAGGCATCGCAGCCGGGTAAGGGGTCAACCATCTGTTTTACCCTGCCGTTGGTGATCGCCGCCCAGGCGCAGCTGGATCATCGTCGTGATATTGCAGCGCAGGCGGGGCCATTGCTCAAGGGCCTACGTGCCCTGGTGGTGGATGACAACACGGCCTCGCGTGAGATTCTTACCGACATGCTTCGCAATTTCCATATTGAGGTGACTAGCGAGTCTAATGCGCCTGCCGCCCTGCTTGCCCTGGAAGCAGCGACTGAACAACCCTATGATCTTGTGTTGATGGACTGGCGTATGCCAAAAATGAATGGTGATGAGGCCATCCGCAAGTTACGCCGTAATACCGGCATCACGCAGCCCCGGGTGATCATGGTCAACACTTACGGGCGTGAAGAGGTCATCAACCAGGCCGAACTGGTAGGGGTGGATGGCTTCCTTACGAAACCGGTTTCACCCTCTGCCTTGCTGGATACTATCCTCACAGCCCTTGGTCGTGGCCAGCTATTGAATACGGCGCAAGTAGCCAGTGGTCACCGGCGCCGTATGAGTAACTATGATTTCAGCAATGTACATCTCCTGCTGGTTGAAGATAACGAAATCAACCGCGAGTTTGCCAGTGAATTTTTACGCAGCGAAGGCATTAAAGTCGATGAGGCCGTGGATGGACGGCAGGCCGTCGATATGGTGATGCAAACGGCTTATGATGCGGTGTTGATGGATATCCAGATGCCGGTGATGGATGGCCTGGAGGCTGCACGCCAGATTCGCTCCCTGGCCCAGGTTACAGCTGATGAGCGGTTTGCCTCGCTGCCTATCATCGCGATGACAGCACTGGCGATGGCACATGACAAGGAGAAAAGTCAGGCGGCAGGGATGAATGATCACATCACTAAGCCCGTCGACCTGGAGCAGCTGCTTAAGATACTGGCAAAATGGGTTAGCTGCCAGGAAAAGGTGCCTGCTGACATAGGGCACACCATCCGTGAGGATGTCCCGCCCGAGCTGCTGGCACTGAGCAGTCTCAATATTAAGGAGGGTATTCGCCGTATCGGGGGTAAGGTCGAGTCCTATATCAAGCAGCTACGGCGTTTTCGTGGACATTATGTAGCTGCGGTCGCCGAGTTACGCCAGCTGGAGATAGCAGGCGATGTACAACAGGCAGAGGCTTATTGTCATGCCCTGAGGGGCGTAGCTGGAACCATTGCTGCGGATGCGCTATATATTAAAGTAACGGAAATTGATGAGGCCCTTAAGCAGGGGCAGTTTCCCGCCCCGGCTCTGCTTGAAGAAATGGACCGCCTGTTACGAGCCGTAATAGTCGATATCGATAGCATCGATGCCATCAGGGATCAGCAATGGGGTACCCCGGCGGTATCGCTTGAACCCGACCAGCTCAGGCGCCTGGTTGAGCGTCTGGGGCAGGCACTGGAATTCGATTTGATGACAGCGACCGCCCTGCTTGAAATATTGAGCAGGGAGGTCCAGGGGACGCCCCTGGAGCCCCTGGTTGCAGATATTGCAGACAAGGTTGATATTTTTGACACAGTAGCGGCAATGGCGCAGCTTACCGAGTTAAAACGTAAGCTGGATAATGATTCCCGAGAAGATCAACAATGAACGAAATTGCTAAAAACGGCCCTCGTATCCTCATTGTCGATGATGTGCCTGAAAATCTTCATGCGCTGATGAATATCCTGGGTAAGGACTATGCGATTACAGCGGCTACCAGTGGTGAGAGGGCCCTTGAGCTGGCCGCTCAAATGCCACACCCCGATCTTGTCCTGCTGGATATAAAAATGCCGGGGATGGACGGTTATAGCGTCATCGCCCATTTAAAGTCGAATCCCGTCACAACCGATATTCCGGTTATTTTTGTCACGGCACTTGCTGATTCTATCGATGAGGCGCAGGGGCTGAAGCTTGGCGCCGTGGATTACATAACCAAGCCCGTCAATCCTGACCTGTTACGTAAGCGGGTACGTACCCAGCTCGACTTGCGGCACTACATGCGTAATCAGGACCGGTTCGATGTGGGTGAGCACTTTAACTTACAGGAGCAGTCATCACTGTTGATCGTCGATGATGTGCCTGAAAATATCCATGAACTGATCGAGGGGCTTGGCCAGCATTACCGTGTGATGGTGGCCTCCAGCGGTGCCAGGGCGCTGGAAATTGTAGAGAGTGGTGTTCCTCCCGATCTGGTATTGCTGGATATCAAGATGCCAGATATGGACGGTTTTGAAACCTGCAGGCGTATCAAGTCCTCCTCCAGGGGAAACCGTATCCCGGTCATCTTTGTTAGTGTGATGAATTCGAGTGATGAGAAAATCAGGGGGTTCGATAGTGGTGCAGCGGATTTTATCACCAAGCCCTTCGATGTCGACGAAGTGCTGGCACGTATACGCACCCATCTGGAGCTTGCCCGCCTGCGTTATTACCTGGAGTCCCAGGTCGTGCAACGTACGGCCATGCTGCAATCCAGTGAAGAGAAGTATCGAACCATTGCTGACTTCACCTATGACTGGGAAACCTGGGTTGCCCCTGATGGGAATTTTCGTTACGTTTCACCATCCTGTCAGCAACATACCGGTTATAGAAGTGAGGAGTTTATGGCCGATCCGTTATTGCTGGAGCGTATTGTTCACCCCGATGACCTGGCGCGCATCAACAATCATATGATGATGATCCACCAGCCATCACATGATTACTGTAGTATGGAATTTCGTCTTATCACCCGGTCGGGCGAGCTGCGCTGGTTTGAGCATTCCTGCCAGGCTGTTATACGCAACGACGGTACCTATCTGGGGCGTCGTGCCAGTAACCGTGATGTCACCGATCGTAAGTTGGCCGAACAGGAACGAGCCCGTATGCAAAGTGAATTGCAGCAGGCCCAGAAGATGGAGTCCCTGGGGCAATTAACCGGGGGTATTGGCCATGACTTTAATAACCTGCTGGGGATTATTAATGGTTATACGGGTCTTGCGCTCAAAAAATATCACGGTAGTGGTGATGAAAAGCTTATTCAATATCTGGAAAATATTAAGCAGGCTGGTAATCGTGCTACGGACCTGGTGGCCCAGATGTTACTCTTTAGTCGTAATGAAAAGATCGATGATGTTCCGCTGAACTTATCAAACTTGCTTGAAAATGATTTAAAGATGCTGCGCTCGACCTTGCCCACTACGATAGAGATCGAGACTGACTTCGAGGCTGGGCTACCTGATGTGTTAATGGATCCAACCCAGTTAAACCAGATGCTGATGAATCTTGTTATCAATGCGCGTGATGCGATGGAAGGGGTGGGTAAGTTGATGATCCAGTTGCGTTGGGCACATGGACTTGATACTGAAGCTACGGTCTCGCATAAACCGATCCAGGGAGACTGGATTGAGTTATCTGTTAGTGATTCCGGTTCTGGTATTGACCTGGAAACGGCTAAAAATATCTTTGATCCCTTCTTTACGACCAAGGAGCCAGGTAAGGGAACAGGGATGGGGCTGTCCGTAATTTATCGTATTATGGAAAATCACAATGGACATATCCTGTTAGAGAGTGAACCTGGCATCGGGAGTAAATTCCGATTGTTATTTCCGCCACTGACAGAAGATATAATCTACAATTCGGGTGCTATGGAGCATGGTGATATTCCCGAGGGCGACGGCTCGGAAATCCTGGTGGTTGATGATGAGTCGATGCTGGCATTTCATATGTCTGAACTGGTAAAAAGCTATGGATACGAGGCAACCATGTTAGATGATAGTACCGATGCATTGATGCTATTCAAGCAAGCGCCCGATCGTTTCTCGATGCTCATTACGGATCAAACCATGCCGAAGATGACGGGGCTTGAACTGATCGAGAAACTTAGAAATATCCGGCCTGAATTGCCGGTAATTATGTGTACTGGTTATAGTGATAAAATTGATGCCAGTAGCGCAGCCGATTTGAATATTGCGTATATCACCAAGCCGGTCAACGTTGAAAAACTGCTGCTGAAAGTTGCAGAGTTGCACGGTTTAAACGGTTAGAAAGTCACGGCCTGTATTTAATTCAGTCTTTAACCCCGGTAACCTGTTCCTGTGTCTCGGTCCAGCTCTCTTTTAAACTATGCCTGTTGTTGTGGCGTTGTTTTTTGGGCTGCATGATTAAATAGGAAAGTGCAATTTCAGGTTATAGCTGGCGAATGCTGTGGTACTGTACCGTTATTATTAATAATGCCGATATAGCAACGGCTTATTTGTTACTATCTACTGTAAATAATATTAAATACGAACAAAGTTAAGAAATTATGCCCAGGTATTCTACCAGGAAACAAACTGAAAAAACAAAAGACGAGGCAATAAAAGTTGCACGTGCCACGCAACGGCCGGGGCAGACAAAAGAGCAAACTAAATTGATTGCTCAGGGTATACAAAAAGGTATTGAGCAATATAAAAAGAAATACAGTGACAAGTCGCGTGAGCTGGATAAAAAACTAAAAAAAGCGGTTGCAGAAAAATCAGTAGCTGGATTACCGAGCACGGATTCACCTCAACCTCGTGTGGTCAGGAATAGCAGATTACCCTGGATATTGCTGCTATTGTCCTGGCTTGGTTTCGTTACTTATTTATGGATGCTAAATTGATCTCTCGTTAGAGTATTTTCCAGTCTGCTTGCATTTCCTGGCGAGTCAAAATTATATATATGTAATCACATCCATGAATCAGGGCTATTCATTTCCCTGCAATACCAGGCTGTTAAGCTGGAATTACCCTTCATAAAAGTACTGGGTGCACTCATACGCGGCCACGTAAATATATTGCAATTAACAACACCAGAAGAGAAAGTATCCAGAATACGATATAGGTAATTATAGATTGCCTGGCCTTGCGTTTTTCAAGCCAGGTGCGGGGTTTGACGCCGCGGGCGAGAAAGACTATTTTGGCTGCCAGGTTAACACAGACCACGTTCACCGCCAGTAGCAGGGCAGCGCCAAATGCCAGTCCTGGCTGGCCTGAACCCAGCATCAGGCCGAAGGTCGCTGTGGGCGGTAGCAGTGCCACCGCCACCATGACACCCACCAGTACACTCGATAATCCCGTGGTCAGGGAGAGTACCGCTGCAGCACCCGAGGCCAGCGCCAGTACGACAGAATCTATGCCGACATAGGTGCGTGAAATAATTTCATGGCTATTGATGTCGATGGGTAATATCAGGCCGGTTAATAGTGAAATGCCCAGTGCTAATCCCAGCCCTGCCAGGTTGGTTTTTAGTGCGGTCCACATCAGGGGTGTGTCACCCAGGGTTGCGGCCAGGGCGAGTGCGATATTAGGGCCGAGTAATGGGGCTATGACCATGGCACCCACGACCACTGCCACATTGTTTTCGATCAGGCCGATGGTGGCGACAATGGTGGACAAAAAAACAAGCAGCAGAAAGTCACTGTTTAACTCGGCATTTTTTGAGATTGAATAATAGAGTTCTTCACGAGTCGCGCCTCCTTTGCTGGTTTTTTCCTTCTCCTGGTCTTTATCCCTGTCCTCGGCTTCCGGTGAGGGCAGGGTAGCCTCCACGGGCAGAACAACGATTCTGGTTGTGTCATATTTTCCCAGCTGGTTCTGTAATGCATCCATCACGGCCTGCCTGTGATCATCATCAACCAGTAGCCGCATCACCCGTCGTTCTTCTTCATCAGGCGAACCGATAGGCCACTGGTCAGTAACACCGTGTTCCTCGCCGATATTTTGTACCGTCTCGATATGCTCAGGGTGCGCAATAACTTCTATTATTTTCATGGGCGTGCATAACCGGTAATAAATTGTAATGAATGTAATAATGCCAGAGTTTCGTTGATGCCTGTATTATTTCTATTCGTTCTTAAAATAGCAGCACGGGTTAGGTCTCGGGTAATGCTTAACGCTCAATGGTGTATAAAATATCCGCACCCTGGGCTTCACCACTTTCTGCCTTAAGCTGCCATTTGTCCGAGATTTGATAACGCACGCTCAGGGTGTTGAAGGCCTCGACCAGGCCTACGCCATAGCTGATGTAAAGTTTGGGCGACAAATAACGTCCCATCACCAGCGATGCCTGTTCGCCCGTGCCACTGCTTTCTATGCGCATTTCATCCAGGCCAAATCGACTGCCGAGCATGCGCGCAATATGATCACCACCACTCAGGCCCAGTGCCAGGGTTGCCTTCGCCATCATTTCACCTTCTTCCCCCGAGGTAGTTTCCAGCGGGCGTCCCAGCAGCAGGTAGGCGAGGGCATCGGTCTGTCCCATGGCCGGGATGGAGAAGAGCTCCAGTTGCGGTTGATCGAGGCTGCCCCTGACCTTGAGGCCGGTGGTGACATTGTTGACATGACGCACGGCGCGAATGTCGAGCCCCGGGTTGCCCAGTGGGCCACCGGTATAGAGCAGGCGACCGTGTTCCACATCCAGACGCTGGCCGTAGGCACGATAGCGCCCTTCAGGGATGTTGATTTCGCCGGTTCCCCGGGTCAGTTGCCCCGGCTCATCCTGCAGTAACAGGCTACCACCGAGTCGCCCTTCAAAACCAAAGCCATAGAAGTTAACCCGTTCACCCAGGTTGAGTCGAATCCGGGTGTTGATCAGCCACTTCTCGATCGCCGCCTGCTCTGCACCCAGGATCACGGTATCATTTGAGACCCGTGCGGCGGTGGTTATATCTTTCGGTTGCAGCTCGGCGTAGGGGATGTGGACCTTACCACTGATATCCAGCGTGCGGTTTTTCAGCCTGAGCTGCAAATCGGGTGTCACCAGCACCCGTGCCTCGGGGATGCGTGATACTTCGAAGGCCTCGCCGCCAATGCTGATCTCGGTTGGCCAGCCGGCGTCTCTATCGAGAGCGGTTTGTCCCTGCAGGTTCAGTTTACCCTTGCCTGAACGGGCGTCCAGCTGGAACCTGAGTGTCTCAACGCCATCGCTTGCGGCCTCCAGGCTGAGGGGGGCGATGTGCAGGCCGAGCCGGGGTATGCGCAGGGCGGCATTGCTCAGCTGGCTGCGCAGATTCAGGCGGGGCCGGGCCAGTGTGCCGTCAATGTCGAGATTAAACCCCAGCTCGCCACGCAGGTCATAGACCTCGGGTAGCAGGGCTTCGATCAGCCCGAGGTCGTGCAGGGTCAGCTCGACGCTGGCCTGCAGCCGTTGTGTCTCGGCGACCAGTGCCAGCAGCTTTGCCCCCGGCAAGGTCAACTGGCCGCGGATGTGATCATTATTGCCCATGACGAACGCGGTGCTGGCCTTCAGTCCCTGCTCATCCAGGGTGATGGCTGCCTTGCCGCTGCGATAGGCCCACTGGTCGCGTTCACCCTCCAGCAACGGATAGCTCAGGGTGCCCGCGGGCAGTTCTAT
>JAOUMO010000078.1 GCA_029881425.1 Gammaproteobacteria bacterium | reverse complement strand
TAGTTTAAAAAATACTTTCTGGACATCACGAATACTTGTACTGTCTATCTCCTGCGCGGGGGAAAACAGTATAGTATTAGCCAGCACATAAGCAATCCAGTTATCAAAAAAATCTTTACTTAACGGATATTGAAATATCCTGGCCATCGGCATATGTTTCGGCCAATCGCTATTCGAATTATTAAAATCAATTTGAAACAATGAATCACTATTCTGATCATCTATATCCGTAATAACATTGTCATTAAATTTTATTTCCGACTCTGTTAATTCACTAGATAAAGCCGCCTTTGTACTGCTCATAAAATCCCGGCCTTTTTTCAGACCTGGATTAGCCATTCCCGATGAAATATCAAAGAACTCATCTACGGGCATACCCTTGAACATAGTACCCAGCAATTTATTTGCGACCTGATATTTTTGCTGATCCGATAGTGCGGAATATTCTTTCTGACTTAATTCACCCGGTATCGATTCACTATCACCATCCGAGGGTAAACCAGGGCTGCATCCGTACATGAAGATAAGGGGTATAAGTAAAAGATGGGATAAAGTGTTTAAACTGGACATGATCCTGTTCCTGTTTCCATACAAGCTTTTTGCTGCATTTCGCTATGATTCAACGCTTCAAAATAGACGCTACGGGGAGCTAGATATTGAATATGACATAAATCATATAACCACCCGTTTGGGGTAGTATATGATCTTGCCAATAATCAAAATGTGAATAGGTTAACAAATAACGAGAGCTCGCCTTAACCCCATGAATTGATTAATAAAATCTATGAGTCGTTTTGTTGCCGTTTAAAATTAACGATATTTCGGCGCTCTTTTTTATTGGGCCTATGATCAGAATGAGGCATATTCGCATTGAGCACCCGATTCTGCTCGACCTGTCTTAATCGAAGCGCTTTGCCTTCTTCTGATTCCTGGTAGAGCAATTGAGCTTCCCTGGCAGGTCGTCGCTGTTTATTCAGGCCCAGGACAACAATATCGTACTCGGCAATGCCCATGCTTATCTGTAACTGATCAGCCACCTTGACCACACGACCTGGCTTTACTCTTTCACCATTCAAGTGAACCTTACCGCCACTAACAGCCTCAGCGGCCAGGGCACGTGTTTTATAAAAGCGTGCTGCCCACAACCACTTATCCAGACGCTGGTTCTCTAATTCCTCGTTCATTTACTCATACTGCAGCAAGAATAAGCAACAGACCTAACAACCACCACCAACTGGACGACTCATCTTCCTCAGTTGCCTGATCAAAGACACCGCCCCTGGTATTTATATTCTGTGGATTCTCTCCGTCACCCGCCACATGCGCCGCATTACCTGCCGATAGCGCGGTCATTCCTGATTTGTTCTTCAAATCAATAGCGCCCTGATTGACCCTTACAAACAGACCGTCACTGTTAACGTCCAGGCTACCATCACAACCATGGGACTGTAAAACACGCAGTGCATAGTCAGTACCACGCACGCCCACTGTTGCCATGGGGGTCTTCATTTCATAGAGATCATTTGCCAACTTGCCAATGGAACCGGTAATTTTTCTCAAACTCCCTTTTAATAAATAAATTACACTCCGGTTTCCGGCGCGCAATAACTGATAGTCCTCAATCAGCATCTCACTATTGCAACGCAGGTCAATTCTTGCATCATCAATCATGCTCAATTGTAGATAACCATTAACGCCGGTAAACAATCGATCGCCCACATACACTTCACTACCTGTTGCTAGTGACCTGTTTTCTTTTTTGGCCGAAATAGCAAAGGCCCTACCCCGGGCCTGCACTACCTGGCCTACAGCCTCTGGCCCCTTATAGACGACAAGATTGGATGGCAGGACATAGGACTTCAATGAGGGTAATTTAATTCGCTCACCAATTTTGATGCGCGTAGCCTGGTGATTTTCAAAGGCGTGGGGGTTTTCTCTTACAATCTGCTTAATAATTTCAGGCCATTGCTGCTGCTTCTCAGGATAGAGAACTTTAACAATACCAAAAACGGTCTGCCCTGGTTGCACGTAAAGAAAGCGTTTTTGTGCATTAAATGCGTTCGGCAGCGCTTCGACAGATTGCACAACAAAAAAAGCAAGAAGCAAAAACATCACACCAGCCACATAGGGGGATGATACTGATATTCCAGAGCGGCTTTGATTCATAGAGACTCCAGTTTGGTTTGCATATTTCATTAATTGTAATTATTAGACGAGGAAATATGAAGCCATTAACTTTTAGCTTAAAAATCACTAATTTACAAGCCCCAAACAGCAAAAAGGGCATGTCAGTGACATGCCCTTTTCTCGTTGGAGATTAAACCATTTAGCCTTTTTGCAACATCTGGTTTAGTCGCTTAACAAAGGCTGCAGGATCATCAAGCTGGCCACCTTCAGCAAGCATGGCCTGGTCAAATAACATATTAGACCAGTTTTCCAGCTCATCCTGCGCCTTCATGTCCTTTAACTGTTTCACCAGCGAGTGTTCGGGATTGAGCTCCAATATAGGCTTGATATCGGGCATAGCCTGTCCTGCAGCCTTCATAATCTGCTGCATTTGTAGCCCCATATCCTGCTGTTCAAGTACCAGGCACGAAGGTGAATCCGTCAGGCGATGTGTAATACGAACATCCTTGGCTTTTTCCGCAAGGATCGCCTTAACATTGACCACCACATCCTTAAAATCGCCCTCGGCCTTCTCCTGCGCCTTCTTGTCATTCTCGTCTTCGATCTCACCCAGGTCGAGATCGCCCTTGGCAACGGATTGCAACTGCTTGCCCTCAAACTCACGCAGGTGCTCGACCAGCCATTCATCGACTCGATCGCTCAGTAACAATACCTCGATACCCTTACGGCGGAAAACTTCCAGGTGCGGACTGTTCTTGGCGGCAGCAAAGGTATCGGCTGTAATGTAATAAATTTTCTGCTGCGCATCTTTCATCCTTGATAGATAATCATCGAGGGAAATATCCTGCACACTACTATCGGTATGGGTTGAACTAAAACGCAACAGCTTTGCAATTCGATCCTTGTTGGTAAAGTCTTCGATGGGCCCCTCTTTTAACACCTGGCCAAAGACTGCCCAGAACTCGGCATATTTTTCCGTTTCATTCTTCGCCATTGATTCGAGCATGCCCAGCACTTTCTTTACTGATGCCGATTTAATCTTGTCGATAACACGATTGTGCTGGAGAATTTCACGCGACACGTTCAGTGGCAAATCATCTGAATCCACTATACCTCGCACAAACCTCAAATAGGTTGGCATCAGGTGCTCTGTTTCATCCATGATGAATACGCGTTTCACATACAGCTTAATACCCTGCTTCCTGTCGCGCTCATAGAGGTCAAAAGGCGCATGTTTTGGCAGGTATAAAAGTGAAGTATAGGACTGGTTGCCCTCTACCTTATTGTGGCTCCACACCATTGGCTCTTCAAAATCATGAGCGATGTGTTTGTAGAATTCTTTGTACTCTTCTTCATTGATATCAGATTTTGCACGTGCCCACAACGCAGACGCCTTATTCACTACCTCATCTTCGATAACAGCAGCATCATCTTCACCAGCAGGCTCTTTCGGCATCAGTATGGGTAATGCAATATGATCCGAGTAGGTATGGATAATATTTTTAATGCGCCAGCCATCGAGGAATTCTTCTTCACCTTCCCGGATATGCAGTGTTATTTCTGTACCACGTAACTCTTTTTCAACTGTCTCCAGAGTGTAATCACCTTCACCTGTAGATTCCCAGATAACGCCCTGGTCAGCCGACAACCCGGCCCTGCGTGTTTTCACTGTCACCTTATCTGCAACGATAAATGTGGCATAAAAACCCACACCAAACTGGCCAATCAGATGAGAATCTTTTAGTTGATCGCCCGATAATGAGTCAATGAATTTCTTCGTGCCTGAATTTGCAATGGTACCTATATTCTCAACCACTTCATCACGCGACATACCAATGCCATTATCAGTAACCGTGAGTGTTTTATTGTCTTTATCATAGGCAATATGGATATTCAGGTCTGAGTCGTTTTCATATAAATCAGACTTGCTCAGCGCCTCAAAACGAAGCTTGTCGCAGGCATCTGATGCATTGGATATCAGCTCCCTCAAGAAGATTTCCTTGTTTGAATACAGCGAATGAATCATCAGTTTCAGTAGCTGCTTAACTTCGGCCTGGAATTCCAGCGTTTCTTTATATGCTTCAACACTCATCGAGGAGCCTCCTGATCATTAATTGGCACTAAATGTGGGGGAGTTATTTCAGATTTCAAGGCCTTCGTGGTGCAATAGTCGCCTTTTTATATCCATTTCGACCCCTGACACCTGACCCATGTAGCCACCAGCACCATTTTTTGCGACCACGCGATGACAGGGCACAATCAACACCACTGGATTGGCACGACAGGCATTGCCCACCGCCCTGGCTGAACTGGATAGCTCCAGCGCGATATCGCCATAGGTACGCACCCTTCCCGCAGGGATTTCGAGCAACAGGGACCATACCCTTTGCTGGAAGACTGTTCCCCTTAAATCTATTGGCAAATCGAAACGGTGACAGGGATTGCTGCTATATAGATCCAGCTGCCGTGCTATTTCTTGAACCAGGGCATCACGGCTTGCATCACCATCTGCCACGGCATTGACAAAATCAAGACCATAAATTACCTGCTCGCTATGCTCTACTTTCAGATTGCCGAAGGCACTGGCGATAACACAGCCATTCACTCGCCATTACCCACGCTAAATTGCCTGCCTTGCTGCAGTCGTAGCTGTTGTAAACGCTGGCGTATCATTGATTTTCGTGCAGGGTTTTCTGTACGTTTTAACAGGCTGGTATATTGCTGCCGCGCATCACTTATAAGCCCTGCCTGTGCAAGACTCTCTGCTGCCTTGAAACTTGCAGTATGATACCAGGGATCAAATTCACCATTGACTGGCCTGGCTGATTGCAAAAATAACATGGCCGCCTGCTCGAAATCATCACCCGCCTGGTAGGATTCGGCCTGCCAGTAACCCAGCTCCCTGCGCACCTTATCGCTTAAGGGCAGCTTCTCAAGCAACTTAAATGATGCCAGCGCCAGGGCATGCTGCTCTACATTTTGAAAATCAAAAATCACCTGCATAACCTGGTCAATCTGCTTCTCACTGAATTCACGGCCCGACATTAATAACTGGTTTAATATCTTTGAGCCCTCCTCATACTGGCCCCCAAGAATTAATACCCTTGCCCGCCGCAGTGTCCATTCAAACACACCCTGGCCCGCCGGTGGTTGATGCAGTTTTTCCATTAGATTTGCCGCCGTTACCAGGTCAGCCTGTGACAACGCAAAATCGACCAGTCGATAACGCACCACTGCTGGAATTTTTTCATTATCGACAAAATATTTACTGGCCAGGAACAACTGGTTGATCACGACCAGTCCGTTCTCCTGCTCATCGATCAATCGTGCCAGCTGCTCCATCGCCAGTTGCTGATGCCGCTCATCTTTCGCTGAAAAGGCCAGCACAGCGAGTAGCGCGCGCGCATCCAGTGCCTTCTTTTTAAACAGGTTACTCGCCACTGCATACCAGTTCTCGTCATCACCAATTAATAAGCTGTGGCTATTAGCCAGTTCATAACCGTAACCTTCATAGGCCTGCCATAAGGTATTGGCATTGAGCTCATTGACTGCCTCGGGAAAGACCAATCTTAAATCAGCCACAACATTATTTGCCAGTAGTTGTTCCAGCAGTATAATTTGTTGCGCAAAGTCACCCGCCATGATGGCAAGCTTCAGGCCGACATAGGTATATACAGGCAGATCGGTGATAACCGTTTTTTTATTACTGATTTTTTTCTGGATAGTTTTCCTGGCATCGACTACAGACAACGCCTTATGCTTTATGCGTGCGAACAACCGCAGGGCCTCGGCCTCTGCAGTATTATCATTTTTTAGAATACCGACAACATCCTGCAAACTGCCCCTTTTGAGCAGGAGCCTGGCCTGTAACAAGCGCCATTGCAGGCCATCTTCATTACTCATATCACCATAATCCTGGCGATAGCGACGCATGGCTCGCTGTGCATCCTCCACCGCATGACTATTCAGATAGGCGCGGATAATCAGCCTGCGCCACAGCGACAGGGTATCGGAATCCGCATACTCATCTGCGGACCAGAGTAAACGCTGGGTTAGTGACAGGGCCTTAGCCACGTCACCCAGGTCAAGGAGGGCCTTCACCTTCTGCGTCAGTAACCACTGGCGATCATAAACGGGAATTTGTGTGGAGATTAACAGCGCATTATAGCTGTCCAGCCGGTCGATAATGACCGGCCATTGCTGCAGGTGCTGCAACAACTGGATACGCTTACGCTCCCAGGCCAGCCATTGATCAATATTTTCATTGTTATACGCAGGTTGTGACTTTTCTATTTGACGTAAAGCCAAACCCGGCGCACCCAGGGCCAATAACTCATCAGGACGCGCCAGGATATCCACATCACGATTGACTACAACGGCAACACCACCGGTGACAGGTGGCTGTCCCGTATCATCAGCATAGGCTGTCATCGCCATCAATAAATAAAGGCAGGCAATATTAATAATGGATTCAGCTGCTTTCTTCATAAAAGCCCATCAGCGGATAAAATTAATTTTTTACAAATAAAAAAAGGGTGCATAAAGCACCCTTTTTAATTCATGCGTATACAAAAAGCAATTATAGCTTTTCTTTGATACGTGCTGCCTTACCTGTAAGACCACGAAGATAATACAGTTTGGCACGACGTACTTTACCGCGACGCTTAACGTCAATGTTAGCAATCATCGGACTATAGGTCTGGAATACACGCTCTACACCTTCGCCATTTGAAATTTTGCGAACAGTGAATGCTGAATTTAAACCACGGTTACGAATTGCGATTACGATACCTTCAAAAGCCTGTAAGCGCTCGCGCTCACCTTCTTTTACACGAACCTGAACAACAATTGTATCACCAGCTGAAAATGCCGGGATTTCCTTGTTCATCTGTTCAGCTTCAAGTTGTGCGATGATGTTACTCATTGTATTGCTCCAAAAAATTAAGCCTGTTTCAATTCCTGCAGGAAATCCTGCAACAATTGCTGCTGTTCATCTGACAGCGATAATTCATTTAACAACTCTGGACGCCTTAACCAGGTTCGACCCAGGGCCTGCTTCATACGCCATTTTTCAATAGCACTGTGATTGCCGCTAAGTAAAACCTCGGGTACAACGTGACCATCAATTTCTTCCGGTCGCGTGTAGTGCGGACAATCCAGTAATCCATCCATGAATGAATCCTGTGCAGCGGAATTTTCATCCCCCAGTACACCGGGCAGCATTCTCGCTACTGCGTCAACCACGACCATGGCAGCCAGTTCACCACCACTTAATACATAGTCGCCAATCGACCATTCCTCATCAACTTCCGTCTCGATGATGCGTTCGTCTATGCCTTCGTAACGACCGGCAATCAGTATCAATCCCACCTGCTTCGACATTGCCCTGACCGCATCCTGCGTCAGTGGCTTTCCCTGGGGACTGAGGTAAATCACCTTGCTCGTGTTACCTGCGGCCTTTTTTGCTGCATGAATCGCGCGCCTTAATGGCTCGACCTTCATCAGCATACCGGGACCACCACCATAGGGCCGATCATCCACGGTGCGGTGCTTATCCTCGGTATAATCCCTTGGATTCCAGCATGCCAGCTGGACCAGGTCATTTTTTATTGCACGACCCAGGACACCTACCCCTGCAACACTATTAATCATTTCGGGAAATAGTGTTACAAGATCAAATCTCATATTTAAAAATCCGCATCCCATTCAACCGTAATCTCACCGGCTTCGAGATCAACTTTTACTACCGCATGCCCCTGCGTGAAGGGGATCAGGCGCTGCCGGTCAGACCTTACCAGCATCACATCATTGGCACCGGTCTCCATCATCTGCTCAACCGTACCCAGGTAAACACCTTCCGTATTGATCACCCTGAGCCCGACCAGGTCACGCCAGTAATATTCATCCTTCGCCAGTGACTTTAACTGATCCGGATGAATCGCGATCCTGGCACCGATGAGCAACATGGCCTGATCACAGTCATCAACACCATCCAGCCTGGCAATGACCGTCTTGCCCTGGGGCTTGCCATCGAGTACGGCGATCTCTCGCCACTGGCCATTCTGCTGAATCTGCCAGGGGCTGTACTCCACAATCCCTTCGCGTGGGTCAGTAAAGGAATGCACCTTGACCCAGCCTTTTATTCCAAATACGCCGGAAATTTTTCCGAGCTCGAGTAGTTCGTTATCTTGATCGTTCATATCGCTTTGATCAGGCAGCTAGCTTTTATCGGCTATAGCCACGAACCACCGCCGCTAATTAGGCGTTAGTGACCTTACGTGCCTGCTTAATCAGCGATTTAACGCGATCAGACGTCGCTGCACCCTGGGATACCCAGTGCTCAACACGATCCAGGCTCAGTTCAAGCTCTTTTTCTGCGCCACGTGCCATAGGGTTAAAAAAACCTACACGTTCGATATAACGACCATCACGACGACTGCGTGAATCGGTTACAACTACATGATAAAAAGGCTTCTTTTTAGCGCCGCCGCGTGACAAACGAATGGTTACCATTGTTTCTATCTCAATAATTAATTCGGTTAAACCTGTAAAAAAGCCCTATTCGGCTTTCAGGAAACGCGGAATTTTAGCGATTTGGTGAGCTGCTGGCAAGTAAATTACGTCTTATTAGACATGTTTATCTCTAAATTTTTACGAATCAGGCCAGCTGACCGGTCAAATATGGCCCAAAATCGTTGCATCAAAGCGAGGTGACGACCTGTTCTGCCCACTCCACCGCCGCCAGCTGGGCCTGGAACAGCTGACCTGCATCCATGGATCTGAAATTAGCCCGGTCAAAATCGGATACTTCATAAGCAAGCACACAATTAAGTGCATCCCCCATAACGCCCTCCCGACGCAGTAGTGCGGCGACTACATCCTGGCTCAGGGGTAGCGGGCCGATCAGGTCGGCGATATTTCTTTCCATGAGTATATCCAGCGCCGAAAACAGGCCCACGGTAAAAAAGCTATCCACCGGCCTGATACCCGCCTTATCGGCCAGCAACTCGCACATTTTAGCCCTCGTCATCGCCAGCTGGATCATTTCCGAGGGGCGGTCATCCATTTTTGACAGGGCCAGCATAGAGGCCCAGCTGCGCAACTGCTGCCTGCCAAGAATAACAATCGCCTGCCGGATAGATTCAATTTCATTGCGGAAATTAAACAATGCCGAGTTGATCAGCTTGAGTATCTTATAACTCATCGCCACATCGAAACTGATGGCCGCCTCAATCTCCTGTGTTTCTGCATCCGGATTCTGCAATACAGACAACAGGTTAAGCACGGCCATGCGACTGCTGGGCAGGCTGGCACTTTTAATAATACGGGGACGGCTCAGGAAATAGCCCTGGAAAAAATCAAAGCCAAGATCCTGGCAAAACTCAAATTCGTCTATGGTTTCTATTTTTTCAGCCAGCAGGCGTGTCTTGTATTTTTTTAAAATTTTGACGTGCTTGAGCAGCTCTTTTTCGCTCAGGGCCTTGATATCCAGCTTAATAAAATCTGCATTGGCAACCAGTGGCTTGTGCGCGGGGTTATATATGTAATCATCCAGGGCAATAGAAAATCCCTGTTTAGACAGGCGCTTTATAGCCTCGACCAATTGCGGTGTAACCGGCACATCCTCCAGCACCTCCAGCACCACCTGCTCGGGCGACATGGGCAGGCTATTTTCTTCCAGCAACAACTGTTCGCCGAGATTAATAAAGGCCTGCCCCTTACCGACCAGGCGGTCAAGACCAATTTCAAAAAAACTATTGAGGATCGTTGTCGAGCTGGCACCTTCGGCAGTTACCGAATCCATTAGTGCCGCATTTTGCACGCCTGTACGGAACAGTAATTCGTAGCCGTAGACGCCAAGACTGGTGTTATAAATGGGTTGCCGACCCACATAAATATCTGACATTCGAACAATATATTCCTTAAAATTGACCTGCCAAAGAGTTACATATTAAACAAATACTTTAACCCTGGTGAATCAGAAACCCATACCGGTTGGCATTTTACCCTTTAGGCCACGCAGCATTTTGGCCATGCCACCCTTGGCCATTTTCTTCATCATCTTGCTCATCTGCATCTGCTGCTTCATCAACCGATTCACATCCTGTACCTGCACCCCGGCGCCCATGGCAATACGACGTTTACGACTACCTTTAATAAGATCAGGAAAGGAACGCTCCTTGGGTGTCATTGACTGGATAATGGCAATCATG
>JAOUMO010000001.1 GCA_029881425.1 Gammaproteobacteria bacterium | reverse complement strand
TTCACCGGTGGAAAAGGCGCCCTTGATAAACTGGATAATGCCGACCTTCATGTCGTGTCCCAGTGCACGCGCAACCATGCCAAAGGCGGCGGAGCTTTTACCCTTGCCGTTGCCTGTGTGTATCAGTAGTACGCCCCGGTCCTCGGTAGCCTGCGCAATTTTTTCATCAACCACCTGTTTTTTGCGTTGCATACGTTGTTGGTGGCGTTCGCTAGCATCTGACATAGTTAGGGCTTCTCTAAAATATTGGGGGCTAGTCTATCAGTTTATAAGTGACAGGTAGAATTTGTTCTATGCTATGGCCATTGAGCGCCAGGGCAAATTCATTATTTTCTTCTATTTTTTTCAGGGCATCAATTGCCGCATTATCGAGCACGCTATAACCGGAGCTGCTGTTGATATGTATTTTCTCTATATTGCCGCTGGAGGTGATGGTGAATTCAAGCAGTACCTTACCCTGCCAGGAACGCCGTTGTGCGGTTTTCGGATAATAGAAATGCCTGGAAAATCCATTTTTTAGAATATGCGTGACCAGGAGGATATCAGGTTCCTTTTTATTGCCCGTTGAGATTGCCTGTTGTGTATTTACAGCAACGGTTTGTTTTTTTATCGGTGTTGTCTGCGCTACTTTTTGATGTTGTTGCTCAGTATCAAGCTCGTCCAGTGGCTTTGATGTTTTATCGGTAGCACTTGAGATGGTTTTCTGGATAACATCGATGTTTTTATTTCTGGATTTTTGTGCAGATATTTCGACTTCTAAAGTGCTGTAGCCCGCTTGTGTTGCATGATCAAAAGATATGCTCCTGTTGCTGTAGGCACCCAGCACAAGAAAATGGGCAGCAGTAGATATGAATATAAAGATGGGTATTTTATAGTTCATATCTGCTTACAGGGCCTCTATTATTCAAATGACAGGTGCATGGATACAAATATCATTTTTCCAAGGGAGTTGTAGTCTTTTGTTGTTTGATATTCCCTGTCAAACAGGTTGTCAATTTTTGCTTTCAGCATCAGGTTTTTGTCGAGCTTCAGGGTCGTGCGTATATCCGTGCGCCCATGGCCCGCAATTTCATCGGTATTTTCATTATCATCGTACTTCCTGCCACTGGCACTGACGGTGGCGCCAATGCTGTAGCTGCCAAAGTTTCTGTCTACGGCAAGGCTGCCCACCTGTTTTGCGCGACGTCTAAGTACCTTGTCTGTGCTTGTATCAACAGGGTCCAGCAGGTCTATGTTGAGCTGGATATCCCAGTCGGCAATCACGGTTGATAAGGCGGTTTCAATACCATCTATTGACGCCTTGCCGATATTAATTTTTGTTTCCGGGTCGCCGCCATCAATGTAGCCACTTAGGTTTATCAGGTTTGTGATTGTTGTTTTATATAGACGGATATCCAGTTTCCAGTCATCCTGTATAAATCTAAAACCGAGTTCAGTCGAACTGGATTCCTCTGGTAACAGGTCGGGGTTGCCAACAAAACTGTAGTAGAAGTAAGGTGGAAAACTGTAATCAGTAAACGGGAAGTAAAGATCATTAAAGGTTGGGCTGTTAAATGCCGTTCCATAGGCGGCGGATATACTGTAGTTTTCATTCAGGGTGTAACGCCAGTCGATGTTCCCCGTTTTGTGGTGACCAAATGATTCATCATTTTCCTGGCGTAATGAAACCACCAGGTCCTGTGAAGAAAACTGGCTTTGTATTTCGGCAAAGGCTGCCTTTTTGATACGGCTGGTCTGGGTAAATGTGCTGCTGGAATCAATCTTTTCCTGGATATGTTCATAGCCCAGTGTTATTACGTTTTTATCCAGGTGAATATCATTCTGCCAGGATGTTTTAACACGGCTGGTGTCGAACTGGTCACTAAAGACATTGTCAGTGTAATGGCTTTCTTCATCCCTGCTAGCGCTAACGTGTAAGGAGCTATCCCAGTTGTTGGTGAGGAATGTTTTGATGTTGCTATTCAGAATATTTTGCTGTGTCTCTGACATATAGGTTTTTGAAGCAGTATAACCATCGTAATCAGAATGGGCCTGGACATGTAATAGATTAAGCCCAAACTCCAGTTTGTCACTGACCTTATCGGTAAAGCTGGCATTGAATGAACGATTCTCATAGGCATCATTGTCCGCATTTCTTTTTACATTGGCATCGATGCCTTCGGTTTTGAAAATGCTGGCGTTTAAACTTAATTCGGCATTACCGGTTGAGCCACTGATACCGCTGTTTAATTCATAAGTATCCTCGGAGCCGCTGCTAGCACTTAAATGCCCCCTGGTGTTTTTGCTACCTTTACGCGTGATGACATTAATCACGCCACCAATGGCCTGTGAACCATAAAGACTGGATCTGGGGCCACGTACAATTTCAATCTGTTCGACTAGTTCCAGCGGGATGTGTTGAAACGCGGTGCTGCCATTAGTGGCCGAGCCAATATTAACGCCGTCAATCAGGAACAGTGTGTGGTTGGTATTGGTGCCGCGAAGACTCAGCGTGCTTTGCTTGCCATAGCCACCACTGATCGACATGTCTATACCGCTCTTGCCCGTTAATAGTTCAGGCAGGCTGTTGGCCTGGGATAATTCAATGTCCCTGCGTGTCAGTACGGTTGTTGCAGCCAGGGCACTATTAACCGTCAGGGGTGTTCTGGTTGCGGTAACAAAGACCGGTTCCAGGTTTGTTCCTGCGGTGGCAGTAAAGCTTGTGGCTAAAGCTGTTGTGAAAAGAGCAGAATAAATAAATGAATGACGCATTGTTTCTCCGAAGCACCGCCCGTGCTGTTATCTATGGGCTGTGGTGGGCTTCAGATGGGATATGCTGCAAAACATTCTCATCGGAACCGCCCGCCGCAGTCCTGTGTGAATGTTTCAGGCCGGTCTCCGGGCTCGTGAGTGAAGCCAGGCTTCGATTGAATTGCCTTCCCATGTGGATACACAGTGGCCTGATAATTCAACTTTACTCACTTACCGTTGCGGGGGCAGCACTGGACTTGTCTTTCGACGCACCAGTTTCCCGTTTAATCCCACCTTGAGAACAAGGGAGGGACACCTGAAACAAAAATAAGGACGTGCACTGTACGGGCAGACGTGAAAACTGTCAATGCTAGCGGGGGATGTAGAGATTGCCGCGGGGGCCCTCTATGACATCGATGGGGTGCTGGAACAGGGCCTCAAGATCGTGTGAATTCAATAACTTAGCTGTAGGCCCGGCAAGGGTTTTGCCATCATCCAGCAGGAATAATAAATGGTCACAAAATCGTGCGGCCAGATTAATGTCGTGCAGGCTCATGACGATACTGCGCTGGTTTTGCCGGACATAATCACTCAGGTAACTGAGCAGGCTGATCTGGTAATTCAGGTCGAGGTGGGTATTGGGTTCATCCAGCAGGAAAATAGCCGGGTCCTGTGTTAGTAGTGTGGCGATCGACACGCGCTGGCGTTCACCACCGGATAACTGGTTCACCTGTCGCTGTTGCAAACCCAGCATCTCGACCTGTTCCAGCGCCTGTTGTGCCAGTTGATAATCCTCGCGGGACTCCCATTGCCAGTGGTTGATATGCGGGTGGCGACCGGTGACTACGGTTTCCAGTACCGTGGAGGGAAAAGGGTCCTCGGTGTGTTGCAGCAATACCCCGATCTTCTGTGCAACCTGTTTGCGTGTTAACTGTGCTATATCCTGTTGGTCCAGGCTGATCGCCCCGGCATCGGCTTCACGTAAACCGGCCAGCGTGTGGATCAGGGTTGTCTTACCGGTGCCATTGCGTCCCAGTATGCCCCAGACCTGGCCAGGTTCTATACACAGGTCAAGCTGTCGACAGATTGACTTGCCGGCAATACTCACATCCAGTTGCTGTAGCGACAAGCGGCTCATGAGGTTACCTGTCGACCAAAATTTTTGTTGAGCAGGAACAGGAAGAAGGGCACGCCAATGAATGCGGTAATGACGCCGACGGGTAGTTGCTGTGGTGCAATGATGGTACGTGCCAGGGTATCTGAAATCACCAGCAGGCTGCCGCCGAGTAATACCGAGGCAGGTATCAACAGCCGATGATCACTGCCGGAAATCAGCCGTAGCATGTGTGGCACAATCAAACCAACAAAACCGACGCTGCCCGCCTGGACCACGGCAAAGGCGGTGAGTGCCGAGGCGATTAAAAACAGGCTGATACGTAAAGGCTTTACTGCAATCCCCAGAGCGCTGGCCTGGAGGTCGCCGCGTGACAGGATATTCAGCTGGCGTGCCAGGGCAAAACAGATGAGCAGGCCGGCAAGTAATGCCAGCAGGCCACTAACGCCAGGGCTTATGTTGCTGATATCGCCCATTAACCAGAATAGCATGCCGCGCAGGGGTTTATCCGGGCTGATGGATAGAATAAAGTTAATCATCGCGCCCCAGCCAGCGGCTATGACCACGCCGGTGAGTAGCAGGCGCGACGGGTTCCAGTTCCCCTTGCCATGGGAGAGGCTGAACACCAGCAAGATGGAGACAAGGGCACCGATGAATGCACCACCGGTCACCAGGCTGCCCGAAAGGCCAAAAAACATCAGTAACAGTGCCGCCACGGACGCACCACCAGAGACACCCAGAATATAGGGGTCGGCCAGCGGGTTACGCAATAACACCTGCATCAGCACACCGGCCAATGACAGCAGGCCACCGGTAATAAAGGCGATATAGGCGCGGGGTGCACGCAGCTCCCAGATGATGGTGCGGGTAATCTCATTTTCGCTGCCATCAAGCAGGGCAACAAATTGTGCAACAGAAAGCTGGAAGCTACCGACAGAGAATGCAAGAATAAAACTGCCAATACTGAGTAGAATCAGGCTGAGTAACAGGGCTGGAGGTCGAAGCATAGATCCGCGCGGTTTAATGATTAAGGCCTGATTATAAGCGACATCAACGACGAGTAAACATCAAGAGAGATAAAATGGGCTATCGATTATCAAAGATCTACACCCGGACCGGCGACGGGGGTACCACCGGCATGGGTGATGGCAGCCGCCTGGAAAAGGACAGTTTGCGTGTCGCGGCTATTGGTGAAGTGGATGAATTAAATTCCGTGCTGGGCATAGTGGTGAGTACCTGTACCGATCCTGGCATAAAGGAAATACTGCTGACTATCCAGCATGACCTGTTCAATCTTGGCGGCCAGTTGACCCTGCCCGATTATGAGATGATTACCGCTGAACGTATCCAGTGGCTGGAGCAGGTGCTGGATAAAATGAATGAAGACCTGCCGCCGCTAGAGGAGTTTATTTTACCGGGTGGTGGCGTAACAGCTGCACACTGTCAACTGGCACGCGCAGTCTGTCGACGTACTGAACGCAGCATCGTGTCACTATCGCGTGAGTTTACGTTTAGCGAGCAGATCACGGCCTATATTAATCGCCTGTCAGATCTTCTATTTGTAGCGTCAAGGGCACTGAACAGGGTAACCGGTGAGGCTGAAATTTACTGGCAATCGGAACGTATAAAAAAATAATGGGAAAAAATTATGCGCATTGGAATTGATCTGGGTGGCACCAAAATAGAAGCCATAGCACTGGATAATACGGGGCAGGAATTATTGCGCCGTCGTGTTGCAACACCACAGGGTGATTATGAAAAGATACTTGTAACAATCCAGGCGTTGATTGCTGATGTCGAAAATACCCTGGGTAAAAAGGGTAGTATCGGTATCGGTACCCCTGGTGCCCTATCACCGGCAACCGGCCTGTTAAGGAATTCAAATTCAGTCTGTATGAATGGTATGCCAGTGAAGCAGGACCTGGAAAAGATTTTGCAGCGCGACATTCGTATCTCGAATGATGCCAACTGTTTTGCACTGTCTGAAGCCACTGATGGTGCTGCCGCTGGTGCAGCCGTTGTGTTCGGTGTCATTATTGGTACGGGTACCGGCGCTGGCGTGGTGGTAAATGGCCAGGTGTTAACCGGACCGAATGCGATTGCCGGGGAATGGGGGCACAATCCCTTGCCCTGGCCAAAGGATAATGAGCGGCCAGGACCACTGTGTTATTGCGGCAAGCAGGGTTGTGTCGAAACTTTTTTATCGGGGCCGGGCATGGCGCGTGATTACGAATCATTGTCAGGTGAAAAATTGTTGTCAAAAGATGTGGTAAAAAAGGCATCACAGGGTGATGTGCTTGCTGAAAATTGTTTACAGGCCTATGAAGATCGACTGGCGCGTGGCCTGGCTCATGTGATTAATATCCTCGACCCGGATGTGATTGTACTGGGTGGTGGCATGTCAAACATTCAACGCCTGTACCAGAATGTCCCGGCAATCTGGGGGCAGTATGTTTTTTCAGACAAGGTATTTACAAAATTGGTGCCGCCTAAATACGGTGACTCGAGTGGTGTCAGGGGTGCAGCCTGGTTATGGAGCAGTTAGACATAGAAAGCAGTCTAGAGCAGTCAATAAAGGAATATTAGTAAGTTGCCATGAACTGAAAAAAAAATAACAGTTCCCTGCAAAACAGTTATTTAGTGCTAACCTCTTTCATATTAGGGTAATAAAAGTAGATGAGAAGAGGGAGTAAATGAGAAATAATCAGCCTGTTACTAATAGCGAAAAAGAGCTTGATGACAACACAACTATATTATCTACAACAAACCTGAAGGGACAAATCACATCCATAAATACTGAGTTTTGTGATATCAGTGGCTATTCTGAATCAGAATTAATTTCACAGCCACACAATATCGTTCGTCACCCCGACATGCCCCCCGCAGCCTTTGATGATTTATGGAAAACCCTTAAAAAGGGTTGTGCATGGATGGGGCTGGTTAAAAACCGTTGCAAGAATGGTGATTATTACTGGGTAGATGCCTTTGTCCTGCCTGTCAAAGAGCAGGGTAAAGTTAATGAGTATCAGTCTGTTAGAAAGAAAGCGACACCTGGGCAAAAACAACGCGCACAGACAATATTTGATACGATCAATAAGGGTCGCATGCCCTGGTCGCTCCGCCTGCCTGTCATTGGATTTGTTACACAGTTAGTTATTCTATTTGCCCTGTCAATATTGCCTTTGCTGGTCAGTATGTTTCTTAATCAATCAACAGCTATACATTTAATGGCAGTGGCCTGTTCTCTCATGTTTGGTGTTGGTGGGATTTTTATAGTAACCCGGCGTCTACACGGAACCATTGTTGAAGCAAGGGCTGTTTATCATGATCCATTAATGCAACTGATTTATTGCAATAATGTTTCAGAAATTGGCCAGATTCAGCTGGCATTTAAAATGCTCAAATCACAGAAAGAAGCAGTATTGGGACGAATGACTGAGACCATACGTGATATGGAAGAGATCGCTGAGCAACTGGTGGCGGGTTCAACCTTGACGGGGCAGGGAATAAAACACCAGGACCAGGAGACGGCAGAGGTTTGTAAAAACATGGATCAGTTATCGTCGGCTGCCCGAAATGTGGCGGAAAATGTGAAACAGGCAGAAGATGCTTCATTGATAGCCAGTGATGCTGCAGCCAAGGGGAATCAGGTTGTTACTGAAACAGTTAAATCTATTGATGAACTGGCTGGTGTGGTAGAGAGTGCGACTGTTTCTATAAAAAAACTGGAGGCAGAAAGTGAACAAATCGGTAGCGTACTGGAGGTGATCAATGGCATTGCAGGACAAACAAACCTGCTAGCACTGAATGCGGCGATTGAAGCAGCGAGAGCGGGAGAGCAGGGGCGAGGTTTTGCTGTGGTTGCCGATGAAGTGAGATCACTTGCCTGTAGAACGCAGGAGGCTACAGAAGAAATAAAAAGCATGATCGAAAGTTTGCAGCAAGGTGCAAAAAATTCAGTAAGCCAGATGGAGTTGGGCAGGGATAAGGCACATAATACTGTAGATCAGGCTGCGCAGGCGGGTTTATCATTGTCCTCAATTAGTGAGGCAGTAAAAACGATAAAAGATATGAATGAAAATATTATCATTCATGTTAATGACCAAAGTAAGTATGTCGTAAATATTAGTGATCTAATTGGTAGTATTTCTGAAGTTAATGAATTGACAGTAGATGGCATGAATCAAACGGTTGATACAATAGCCTCACTGACAGCCGTTGCTGGTAAGCTAAAGGAGCTTGCTCACCAGTTTCATGACTTATAGAGTGTTACTGTTTTATTCCTGTGCCCCGATTAAGTAAAAAAATGGCGAAGCAAAAGAGCCCGATAATAAACAGAATAATAATTGCAAAGGCAGATATCAGGTCTGTGTCAGTGATGCCGAGTAGTCCGTAGCGGAATGAATTGATCATGTAAAGAATAGGATTGAGCAGTGATACCTTCTGCCAGAACTCGGGTAGCATCTCTATAGAATAAAAAATGCCACCAAGATAAGTAAGCGGTGTGAGTACAAACGTGGGGATGATGGTGATGTCATCAAAGCTCTTTGCGTATACAGCATTAATAAAGCCTGCGAGTGAAAATAAAACTGCTGTTAATACAAAAACAGCCAGTGCCACAAATATATTGTGGACATGGAAGTCAGAGAAAAACATCGCTACCAGTGTTACAACAAATCCAACCACAAGGCCTCGTGCAACACCGCCAGAAACATAACCAGAAATAATCAGGTAGTTGGGTACCGGTGAGACCAGAAGTTCCTCGATGCTTTTCTGGAATTTAGCGCTATAGAACGATGAGACCACATTGCCATAGGCGTTGGTTATCACTGCCATGAGTATTAGTCCAGGTACAATATAATCCATATAACTATATCCGTTGATATCTGAAATTTGTGAACCTATCAGTTCACCAAAAATAACGAAATAGAGTGCGGTAGTTATTGCGGGCGGAATTACGGTTTGAATCCAGATGCGGATGAAACGCATATATTCCTTGATAACAATTGTTTTGAAGGCGTTGAATTTTTGATTGAATGTCATATTATTCAGCTATTGAGTTTGCGTTTGATGCCTGTTCAAGTGTCTGCATCAATTCTATATTGTTTCTATTCTTGTCGACCAGGTGCATAAACAGCTGTTCCAGGCGATTGCTTTTATTGCGCATACTCAGGACATTAATGTTTTTTGCCGAGAGTATTTCAAACACCTGATTAATGCTATTTGATTTTGAAATATCAACTTCGAGGGTGTTGTTATCAATGATGCGTAGATCACAGCCTTCAATGCAGTCGGGTAACTGTTCAACATGGTCATCAAGATAGAGGACAAAGGTTTCTATATTGAGCTGGTTGAGTAGCTTGCGCATGCTGGTGTTTTCAATGGTGCAGCCATGGTCAATGATGGCGATGTTCTTGCACAGGCTTTCTGCTTCTTCCAGGTAGTGTGTAGTAAGAATAATGGTCGTGCCTTCATCATTGATTTTGCGTAAAAATGTCCACATCGAACGACGAATTTCTATATCAACCCCTGCTGTAGGTTCATCGAGAATCAACAGGCGAGGTCGATGTATAAGTGCCCGGGCGATCATCAGGCGACGTTTCATGCCACCGGATAGCTCGCGTGCCATTACATGGCGTTTATCCCAGAGTTCCAGTTGCCTGAGATATTGCTCCGCACGTTCATAGGCCAGTTTGCGTGGGATACCGTAGTAGCCGCCCTGGTTGGCGAGGATTTCAATTACTGGTTCAAACTGGTTGAAATTAAATTCCTGGGGCACCAGGCCGAGGCAGGATTTGGCGGCATCTGTCTGGCTGTCTATGTCGTGACCAAAAATAGACACATTACCGGCAGATTTGTTAACCAGGCCCGCAATAATGCCAATGGTGGTGGATTTTCCTGCGCCATTAGGGCCGAGCAGGGCAAAAAAATCACCTTCCTCAACATCGAGATCAACACCCTTGAGTGCCCGTGTGCCATTTTGATAGGTTTTCTCAAGGTGTCGAATGGAAAGTGCTTTCATGGTGTCCTATCCGTCTGATAACAGCGTGTTTATGGCAAGTCTTTGATTGTACATGATATTTAGAGATTTTATTCGAATAGACTTGAAAAGAACAGACAAAAGTCATACGATTGTCTAAATCATTATGTGTAGAGATATATTTTGACCGGTTAGACAGTACACTTTTTACCTGTAGGCAGGGAAAAGTGCCTGAAAAAGAGGTAGAATCTGTGCTTTATCACAGTTTATATGGGTGTTTCGATGGGAACCAAGGGTTCGGCGAATAGACAGCGTATTGTAGAGGCAGCGGATCACCTGTTTTATTCCCGGGGCTATAATCAGACCTCATTCAGTGATATCTCTGATGAAACCGGTATACCCAGAGGTAATTTTTATTATTACTTCAAGACCAAGGAGGACATCCTGTCTGCGGTGGTGGATTCCCGGCTCGATATCTTCAGGCAGGTGCTCGATGACTGTGAGGCAAAATCTAGCGATCCACGCCAGCGTCTACTTGCCTTTGCGGAGACGCCAGTTCACAACCAGCAACAGGTTATCGAGTACGGTTGCCCTATCGGTACATTGAGCTCCGAGTTGTGCAAAGAACAGGCGCATGAAATTTCTAGTGGTCGATTAACGGCCGTGTTTGATTTAATCCGCGACTGGTGTATTGAACAGTTCAGGGCCCTGGGTTTTGAAAACAGGGCGCATGATCTTTCAATGGATTTATTGGCAAAACTACAGGGCATAACCTTAATGGCCAATATTTATCACGACAGGAAATTTTTGAGCAGGGCAACAGAAGATGTACAGGCCTGGTTGCAACAGGTCACTACAAACTGACGATTGTTGATGAAGGATAGCCTGATGACCCAGGACCAGCAAAATATTGAACCCTATGTGAATGCCTTCCGTGGCCGTTTTACCTCATTGATGCGCTGGGAACACCTTGATGCATTCTGGGAGACCCTGCGTAGCCAGGCCGATGATAACTGGTATATCTATGCGGTGGGTGAAGATGCGCCGGAAACCACCAGTAGTGCAGAGCAGTTAAAAACCTTTATCGATGAAGTGGATAAACTGTTACGTACCGATCATGAAGAAGATTATTGTGCGATTGTTTATGCCGATGATCATGATCAGCCGAGTTTTATAAAAATATTTGACCCACATAACCTGGGTGTGAGCTGTGGCTTTAGTGATAATCCACCCCTGCCGGGTTGGGTGTTATCTAAAATGAAGCCGGTAAATTTACAGGATGCGTTAAAGCCAGCAAATAATCGAAAGCGATGGTGGCAGAAAATTTTTGATTAAAAAAGGCCGGGAAACCGGCCTTTTTTATTTTGTGGTGAATCAATTTATAAAGTAGTGATAAATAAAATAATCAACACTGGTTTTATCTCTACAGGTAAATAACAATACCAGAAACACAATTAAACAAATGGTGGTAAATTCGAAGAGCTTTTCAATAAGCTAGCTGTAATAACCATATTTGTGTAAGAAGGTTTTGGCCTGATCAGGTCGTTCATGTGCCTGCGATCTGGAAAAATGCAAATAAAAGCGAAGATTGTTTGAATGCTAGTAGGCCTTTGTCATCTTTCGACTTTGTTCAGCACTATAATGAAATTATCTGTCCTGGGTTACGTGTGTTTTCGCACATTCTTTTTATTTTTAAACGCCCCTATGTGGTGTTAGCCGAGAACTAACAATCACGCCATGCGATAACGTCTACTAGCCGATTAATAAATACAGGCCAAAAAAAACCCCTTTTCAGGGGTTTTTTTTAAATGCTCGATATGTGATTACATATTACCGCACTTGCCTTCTTTCTTTTCAGGTTTCATTGAGCCGCCGCACTTGCCTTCACCACACTTACCTTCTTTCTTTTCAGGCTTCATTGAGCCGCCGCATTTATCCTCATCTTTTTCAGACTTCATGGAGCCGCCACACTTGCCTTCGCCACATTTACTTTCTTTCTTTTCGGCCTTCTTCATTGAGCCGCCGCACTTACCTTCACCGCATTTGCCATTATTCATTTCGGCAACTTGCATATTTCCAGCTGTTGACTTGCTCATGCCAAATGGGTTTTCAGTTGCCTGTGCAGGATTGATGGCTAGAAAAAATACTAAGCCTAGTGCAGACAGCAGGGTTTTGTTAAGCAGTTTTTTCATGGTTATATCCTCTAGGTTTGGGGGTTGGTTTTTTTTTTGTAGTCTAGCCTTTTCGCTGAAAGATTGACAGCCGTATTCGACCCAAGTTCGTTAGCTAGTAGCATTGTTATAAAAATATTATTTTTTTGATGTTGCTCGCTGTTTCAGGCAGGCCAGGTAGGCCGCTTCATCGGGCAGGCTGCCATTACGTTGTGCCTGCCAGAGTGCCTCGCCCAGGCATTCCATCATTTCATGTTCTGCACCATGGCTGTCGCTGGTTTTTTTTGTAAGTAATTGAAAACAATTAATAATTCCCATGGGCCGATTGGTGCTCATCTGTTCGCGTATGGCCAGGTGCATACCCATATGGAGAAAGGGGTTTGTCTCTCCCGCCTCGGGAAAAAAATCAGCCTCAATATTATTGAGTAATTTATGGTATTCGGGGTGTTCACTGATAACCTCGGCAATCTGTTGTTCCAGTGGTTGTAAGGGCTGGCCCTGCTGGAATTTATACCAGGCATCGGCATAGGCCCTGCGCATCTGGTTTCGGTCATTGCCAAACATCAGTCGATTTCCTTTTTTTTGTATTCGCAGAGGTCTTCAATTATACAGGAGCCACAACGGGGTTTACGCGCGATGCAGGTATAACGACCATGGAGTATTAACCAGTGGTGGGCATCCAGTTTGAACTCATCGGCGACAAATTTAATCAGCTTCTTTTCTACTTCGAGCACGTTCTTGCCCGGTGCAATACCGGTGCGGTTAGAGACACGAAAAATATGGGTGTCGACGGCGATGGTGGGGTGGCCAAAAGCCGTATTTCGAACGACATTGGCTGTTTTCCGGCCCACACCGGGTAGTGCTTCAAGTGCCGCCTGGTCATCGGGTACTTCACTGTTATGCTGGTCAATTAGCAGCTTGCAGGCCCTGATAATATTTTTGCCTTTGGTGTTATACAGGCCAATTGTTTTTATATATTTTTTAAGGCCGGATTCCCCCAGCTTAAATATGGCCTCCGGTGTATTGGCAACAGCAAATAGTTTATCAGTGGCTTTGTTGACGCCCTTGTCCGTGGCCTGTGCCGAGAGGGTGACGGCCACGAGTAATTCAAAGGGTGTCGAGTAATTGAGTTCAGTGCTGGGTTGTGGGTCTTCGGCCCTGAGGCGGGAAAAAATTTCCCTGCGTTTTTGAGGGTTCATGGGTCGTTATGCTATAGCCTCTTGGCCAGTATTTTGAACGGCCTGTGCCTGGCGTTTTGATAAGCGCTTATCAATAATATTTTTGCCGGCGATAATAAGGCCCAGCCCAATAAATGCACCCGGAGGTAGTATCGCCAGTAGCAATCCGGTGTAATCATCAAAAATGACCAGTGTCCAGTTACGTGCAACTTCACCAAACATAAGGTGGGCATCGGCGAGTAGTGTGCCACGGCCAACCAGTTCACGCATGCCGCCGAGTAATACCAGTACGGCGGTAAAGCCCAGCCCCATCATAAAGCCATCTATCATCGAGGGTAATACTTTATTTTTCGAGGCAAAGGCCTCGGCACGGGCAAGTATGCTGCAGTTGGTTACAATCAGGGGGATAAAAATTCCCAGTACATTGTAGAGATCATGGAACCAGGCGTTCATGGATAGTTCGATGGTGGTCACTATGGAGGCGATAATTAAAACAAAAACGGGTACGCGTACTTCCGGGCGTACCCAGTGGCGAATCAGGGAGACGGAGGAGTTGGATAGTACCAGCGTTAATAGCGTTGCTACGCCCAGCCCCAGGCCATTGATGACCGTGCCCGTAACAGCGAGTAATGGACACAGGCCCAGTAGTTGCACCAGTGCGACGTTGTTGGTCCACAGGCCATTTTTGCTGATTTCATTGTAGTCTGCATTACTCATGGGAGACGCTCCCCGTTAGATCTTTTTTGTGTGAGGCAAAGTATAACAAAGAATGGTGCACCGCCTTGACCACAGCGCGTGGGGTAATTGTGGCGCCACTAAACTGGTCAAATATGCCGCCGTCACGTTTTACATGCCAGCCGCTGCTGTCTGGATCCTGCAGCGACTTATGGTTAAAGCCAAGTACCCAGTCACTGCGTTTGGTTTCTATCGCATCGCCGAGACCGGGGGTTTCTTTGTGGCTAACGACCCGCACACCAGCAAGCGTACCATCAGTGTTAATACCGACCAGGAGTTTGATAATGCCGCTGTAGCCATCGGTGGCAAAGACCGAAAAGATAATCGCGACGACCTGGTTGTTTTTGCGAGCGATATAGGCAGTCGATTGTTCCGCATGTCCGAGTCGTTCATCCGCGGCCAGGGTAATAGTGTCGTCTATGAGTTCATTGTCATAACGCTCGGCGGGCAAAATTTGATTTAGGCTGCGTAACATGGCATGGCGTTCATTCTCCGCAATTTGCGCAGCGGTACCCTCATAGGTAAGCGCGACCATGGCTGCACCTGCAATCGCAAATAGCATAAGTATAAGGCCGGTAACGAAAATCTGTTTTCCCTTATTCATCATCATGCTTTTTAGTGTGTTGTGGAAACTCGCGCCAGTGATGTCCAAATGCGCGCGGCATGGTGTAGTAATCCAGTAACGGGGTTGTCATGTTCATCAGCAATACGGCAAAGGCTATGCCATCCGGGTAACCGCCCCAGGTACGAATTACAAAAATGAAAAAGCCGATGCCGGCACCGAATATCCAGCGCCCCCTGGGTGTCGTGGCTGCGGTGACTGGATCCGTTGCAATAAAAAATGCGGCCAGCATAATACCACCACTAAACATATGAAATGTGGGTGGTGTAAAACTGGAGTAATCGTATAGTGCAAAACTGTTAGACAGGAAAAATAATGTACCCAGTAAGCCGGCGGGGATACGCCAGTCAATCACACGTTTCATAGCCAGCCATAAACCACCAGCCAGGAACAGGCCATTGATCCATTCCCAGCCTATACCACCGACGGCACCAAACATCGGGCCATACACTTCATGCTGGTGGATATCATTAATACTTAATTCGAGTCCCAGCTGGGTTTTTAATGTGTCCAGTGGTGTAGCCATGGTGATAGCATCCCAGCTTAATCCTGCAGGGACCTGGCCTCCAAAAATGACCTGGAAGGTTTGTAAAAAATTAAGGTGGGTATAACCTTCAAGCAGGGGAGGTACCCACTGGGTCATCTCTTTTGGAAAGGAAATAATGGCAATTACATAACCGACCATCGCCGGGTTAAAGGGATTAAAGCCCAGGCCTCCATACAGGTGCTTGCCAAATATAATTGCCGATACGGTGGCAATACAGGTAAGCCACCAGGGGGCCAGTTGCGGTAATGCGAGTGCGAGTAAACAGGCGGTGAGGATTGCGCTGCCATCCAGCAGGTAGGGTTTGATGGCCCTGTTACGCATGCCTAGCATGAGGGCCTCTGTACCCAGTGCAACCACACAGGCCAGTAGCATGTTAATTATGACGCCCCAGCCAAAGAAAAATATGGTTGCCAGGGTGCCGGGGATCATCGCCAGTAACACCCTGCGCATAATCGTGTTAACGCTATTTTCGGGTGTATAGTGTGGGGAGCTGGTGGTTTTAAATTGCATAGTTATTTTGTTTTTGATGCCTGGCGTTGTTTATCGACTTCATCAATCTTTTTTTGCTGCTCTTCGGTAAGATTGTTTGTGTTTTTTGGTGTTACTGTTGTACTGGCCTTTTTCATTTTTACCCGTTCCAGTGCGGCATTAATCGCTGCCTTTTTGGGGTCGATTTCAGCTGTACTGGCCTGTGACTCTTCCTGTTTTTTCTTTTCCAGCATCTCTTTTTTCTTGCGCAGGCGTTCATCACGTTCACGTTTCTCACGATCCAGTCGAGCCTGTCGGAAGTCATGGCGAACACGGGCGTGATCCGATTTTTTACGATCGCGTTCCTGGTTCCATATTTCGGTTTTTGCAAAACGGTAATACTGGACCAGGGGGATGTGGCTGGGGCAGACGTGGGCACAGCAACCGCATTCGATACAGTCAAACAGGTGGTAGTCCTGCACCTGGTCAAAATTTCTTGAGCTGGCATGCCAGTATAATTGCTGCGGTAAAAGATTGGCCGGGCAAACCCGTGTGCATTCACCACAGCGTATGCAGGGCATAGTCTGCATGCCCTGTCGTTGTTCTGTGGTTTCGACAAGCAGGCAGTTGCAGCCTTTTATAATGGGTAAGTGATCCGTGTGCATACTAAAGCCCATCATTGGGCCACCCATAATGAGCTGTTTTGCATTCTCCGTGTAGCCGCCGCACTGCTGGATAACTTCGGCCATGGATGTGCCGATCAGTACATCCATATTCTGTGGCTGTTTAATGCCATTACCCGTAACCGTAATGATGCGTGAAATCAGCGGTTCGCCAAAATGAATGGCACGGTGGATGGCGGCTGTGGTACCTACATTCTGTACCACGATACCAATATCGATGGGCAGCCCATCGCTGGGCACTTCCTTGTTGGTTAGTACCTTGATTAACTGTTTTTCTCCCCCGGTAGGGTAGATGGTGGGAATGGCCACAACATGGATATTTTCATTTGCTGTCCTGCCCAGTGATTTCTGCAGTGCTTCAGCCGCTTCCGGCTTGTTATTTTCAATCGCAATAAGGGCCTTTTTGGCACCCAGGGTGTGCAGGATGATTTCAATCCCGGAGATGACCTCATCGGCACGTTCACGCATCAACATATCATCGCAGGAGATATAGGGTTCGCACTCGGCCGCATTGATAATAACGGTGTCTATAGGATGATCTGGTCCAGGATTGAGTTTTACTGCAGTAGGGAATGCTGCACCCCCCAGGCCAACAATCCCTGCATGTCGAATAATATTACGTAACTCGGCGGTGGATAAGTCCCTGTAATTACTTACCGGTTCGAGATCGGCCCATTCATTTTCACCATCAGTTTTAATTACAATGCAGAGTGTGGACAGGCCTGAAGGGTGGGGGGCAGGATATTCTGCAATATCAGTTACGATACCCGAAGACGGTGCATGGATGGGTGCGCTGACATAGGCTTTGGCAACGGTCAGTGGCTGGCCCTTTAATACTCTTTCACCTTTTGTTACCAGTATTTCACTGTTCTCACCAATATGCTGGTGTAGCGGGATAATCAGTTGTTCGGGCAGGCTGGCACGACGAATCGGGCTGGCTGTTGACATGGCCTTATGTCCGGCCAGTTTCAGTCCACCGTGAAAATGTGATAAATGATGAGCGCCAGAATTCATAGACTGTCGTTATTGTTCCTGTTCAATTATGCACCGGGTGCAGTATGCGCCTGTTCAGGCAAGGGCCAGCGCCAGGTGTCCGGCTCTATTTTAACCGGGACTATGGCAATACAATCTACCGGGCAGGGGGGGATACATAAATTACAGCCGGTACATTCTGACTCTATTATCGTGTGCATCTGTTTGGCTGCGCCGAGGATGGCATCTACGGGGCAGGCCTGTATGCAGAGAGTACACCCAATGCAGGTTGTCTCGTCAATGGTGACCACTGTTTTTACCGGTTCATCGGCATGTTCTTCGCTGAGCGCAATGGGTTCGACGCCAAGCAGGTCAGCAAGGGCCAGCATGGTGGCTTCGCCCCCTGGCGGGCATTGATTAATGGGGGCCTCACCACTGGCTATTGCCTCGGCATAGGGGCGACAACCGGGAAAACTACACTGGCCACACTGTGTCTGTGGCAGGATGGCGTCAATCTTATCAACCACCGGATCACCTTCAACATGGAACTTGATCGAGGCATAGCCCAGTATCAGGCCAAACAGGCCAGCAATCAGGGACAGGGTAATAATTGCGCTCAGTATAGACATGGTTTATTTCACTAGCCCTACGAACCCCATAAAGGCCAGTGACATAATACCCGCTGTAATCAGGGCTATAGCATTGCCCTGGAAGGCCTCGGGAATATCGGCCACAGTGATGCGTTCGCGGATACCGGCAAATAGTATGAGCACAAGGGAAAAGCCCATCGCCGCACCAAAGCCGTAAAAAGCAGACTGTAAAAAGCCGTGATCTTCCTGCACATTGAGCAGGGCGACCCCCAGTACCGCGCAGTTGGTGGTGATGAGCGGCAGGAAAATACCCAGTACGTTATAGAGTAGCGGACTGGTTTTGTGCACCACCATTTCGGTGAACTGAACCACTACGGCAATCACCAGTATAAACATAATAGTGCGCAGGTATTCGAGCGCCAGGGGTGCGAGGATATATTCATTAACCAGGTAGCTGCAGACAGAGGATAGCGTAAGTACAAAGGTGGTGGCCAGCGCCATGCCCATGGCTGTTTCGAGCTTGCGAGAGACGCCCATGAAGGGGCAAAGCCCCAGGAATTTTACCAGAACAAAGTTGTTTACCCAGATGGTGCTAATTAGAATAAGTGCGTATTCAGTCATTTAGACGTGATACCTGGAAATTTTTTAATGCGCAAGTGTAACCCGAAACAGGCTATTTCGCACACTGCGTTCTGACGAGTATATGAGTAAATTGTGAAATATAAACCGCAATAAAGAGAGGGATTAGTTGTGTCTATTAAATGATAAATACTATTGATCTTTGACTGGGGTTTTGCTCTAATAGCAAGTTCCCATTAAAGATAAATAAGGCATGCTGCGCCGGATTTGTTTTTAAATTTGCTTGGGGATGGACGGGTCAAACAAAATAGCAATAGCGTGGGATATTCCGTGAAAACGGGGCCGGCTGAAAAGCCGGCTTTTTTTTGTCTGTTTTCAGTCTCCCTTGTCATGCGCTGTCATTTAAACTTAAACTTAAGTTTAAATGATATATATCATTATTTTAGTCAATATTGCTATCCTGATTTAATATCATCAGCTATGAATTAATTACCTGACTGCTAATTTTATCGTGAGCTCGTATTGAAATGTCATCTGTAACCAGCCAGTTTGATCGTCGTGCCTGTCAGCGTATTTATCTCAATCGTAAAATGCTACTGGCACTGGATAGTGGTATTCAGCTCCAGGCAGAAACAATCGATATTAGCCTCAGGGGTGTGCTGTTACTGGTGGCATCTACAGAGCCAGATTTGGCTGCTGGCCAGTCCGGGCAGTTACATATTATTTTCCCCGATAACACCCGTTCCCCCGGCTTTGCCTGCGAAGTGATTCGTGTGTCACCTTCAGGTATAGCGATAGAGCTGGAAAAGAAGGTTGCCCCCATCTTTGGAAAGCAGTTAACCCGGGATATGTTTGTTCACCCGTAAGTGAGGTGTGATCCAGGTATCATGTGTATTAAGGTAGGTGATAGCGAGCTCGATACGGTCAGGGCACTTATGACCATGAGTCTTAATTCCATTGTGGCCGATGTTTTTGACTGGGACCTGGATGATCTCCGTCCAGATTTGAGCCTGCGCACTGACCTGTGTATGGGGGTTCAGCAAAAGACGGTGCTGGGTGAGATGATTGGCGAATATTTTGATAATTTGAGTGTGAACCTCGATCAGATAGATACCCTGTATGATCTGTTTTACCAGGTTATAGAGGTCGAGTTTGCAGGGCGGGGAGGGGCTGTTTGAGGTTGTAATTATTGGATGCAGAGTGAGTTATTAACGGCCCCGAGCCGTTTTTTTTGGTGAAAATTAAGCCAAATGTTTAACTAGATCAAATATTTTATAAGAAAATAGTAATATTCTAATTCATAATCATCATAGACAGGCGAGTTCTAGCAGGAGGTTATGATGTGTATGAAGTTTAAAGACGTGAATGAGCTGGGCACAGTCAAGGTGCTAATGGCCATGAGTTTTAATTCGATTATCGAGGATGTGTTTGGTGTCGATCAGGATGCTATCGAGTTAAGCCTTAATTTACGCTCAGATTTGCATATGGATACAGCACAGCAGGAAGCCCTGGCCGATGCAATTGCCGATTATTTTGACGGCATCCATCCGGATCTTGAAAAAGCACAGACCCTCGACAATTTGTTCGATATGGTAATAGAAGAAGAGTTTCGCCATATCCCTAAAGACGCCTTTTCAATGTAGGCAGCCGGTCAATGGGGGCCGGGATGGGGTGGGAGTTAGGTGTTATGTGGCTAGCTTTCACCCCCAATCTTGGTTAGACATTTGACGGTTTTAAAAGCAATCAAAACGCAAATGAACGCAACCAGCGCAAATAAAAGCGTGCCTTAAATTAATACACGATTATTATTTTTTGTATCGGTTAGTCTGTCAGTAAAACTACAATTTTTATTTGCGTGAAGCTTTTCTTTGTCGCTTGCGCCCGGTGTCGGTTTAGTTATCAGGCTATTTTACTTTCATCCCGGGTTGTGCCCCATCATCGGGGTTCAGTATCCATAGATCCTTACCCCCAGGCCCCGCCGCCAGTACCATGCCTTCCGACATGCCGAATTTCATCTTGCGTGGTTTCAGGTTGGCGACCATGACGGTGAGTTTACCTTCCAGGTCCTTTGGCTCGTAGGCCGATTTGATGCCGGCGAATACATTACGGGTTTCACCACCCAGATCCAGCGTCAGTTGCAGCAGTTTGTTGGCTTTTTCTACATGTTCCGCCTTGACGATCCGCGCAATACGTAAATCAATTTTGGCAAAATCATCGAATTCAATTTCTGCTGCAATCGGCTCATCCACCAGCGGGCCCGTAACTGCTGCTTTGGCCTGTGTCGCCATGTGCTGTTTTGTGGCTTCAATAATCTTATCTATAGATTCTTTTTCGACGCGGGTCATCAGCGGTTTGAATTTGCTGATGGCATGATCGAGCAGGGGCTGATCCAGCTGCTGCCAGCTTAGCTCGCCACAGTTTAAAAAGTCTTCAGATTTTTGTGCTAGCTCCGGCAGTATCGGCTTGAGGTAAATCACCAGCACGCGGAACATGTTGATGCCCTGGGTGCAGGTGTCGTGAACTTCCTGTTCCTTGCCCTCTTCCTTGATTTTTGCCCAGGGCTTCTGTTCATCGATGTACTGGTTGGCGCGATCGGCCAGTGCCATGATCTCGCGAACAGCACGGCTATATTCACGATGCTCAAAATGTTCGGCAATGGCTTCCCCGGCAGCGACCAGCTCCTGTTGTAGCGAGGGCGAAGGTAGCTGGGATGAGAGCTTGCCGTCGAATTTCTTCATAATAAAGCCGGCACAGCGACTGGCGATATTGACTACCTTGCCGACCAGGTCCGAGTTAACGCGTTGCTGGAAGTCTTCCAGGTTCAGGTCAATATCATCGACACCGGATGACAGTTTGGCGGCATAGTAATAGCGTAAATATTCCGGCTGCAGGTGATCCAGGTAGGTGCGCGCCATAATAAAGGTGCCACGGGACTTGGACATCTTCTGGCCATCGACGGTAAGGAAGCCGTGGCAGAACACCGATGAGGGCGTACGGAAACCAGCACCATGTAATACCGCCGGCCAGAACAGGGTATGGAAGCGGGCAATATCCTTACCAATAAAATGCACAACCTGGGCCTTTGAGTCCTGACCCCAGAATTCATCAAAATCGAGACCGGTCCTGTCACACAGGTTTTTAAAGCTGGCCATGTAGCCCATCGGGGCATCCATCCACACATAGAAATATTTACCCGGCGCATCGGGGATTTCAAAACCCCAGTAGGGGGCATTGCGGGAAATGTCCCAGTCCTGCAGGCCCTCTTCAAACCATTCTTTCTGTTTATTGGCAATTTCAGTCTGGGTGTGGCCCGCATCCAGCCATTTTTCGAGGAAGCCCTGGAAGTCGCCGAGCTTGAAGAAAAACTGCTCGGAATCTTTCTCGACAGGGGTGGCGCCCGATACTGCTGATTTTGGGTTAATCAGGTCCGTGGGCGAGTAGGTGGTGCCACAGGCCTCACAGTTATCGCCGTACTGGTCCTCGGCACCGCATTTGGGGCAGGTGCCCTTAACAAATCGATCCGGCAGGAACATCTCGGCTTCCGGGTCATAGGCCTGGCGCACGGTGCGAACATCTATATGGCCATCCGCCTTGAGGCGATTGTAGATGGTGCAGGCGATATCTTTATTTTCGTCGGAATGGGTGGTGTAGTAGTTGTCAAACCTGATATTAAAGTCGGCAAAGTCAGCGGCATGCTCCGCATGGGTCTTTTCGATCAGCTGCTCGGGCTCAATACCCTCCTGGCGGGCGCGTAGCATAATAGGCGTGCCGTGGGCATCATCGGCACAGACGTAATAGCACGCATGACCACGCATCTTCTGGAAACGGACCCAGATATCTGTCTGGATATATTCGACCAGGTGTCCGAGGTGGATCGGGCCATTGGCATAGGGTAGGGCGCTGGTAACGAGTATTTTGCGTGCCGGGTGTGTGTCTTGGGTCATGGTTTGTTCAAATCAGGTTTCGAGGGCGCATAAAGTAGCATTTTGGCGATTGATTTTCACTAGTAAGCGTCACTTTGTGCTTGAAATTGTGCATTTAGCCCCCAGTTAGCCTGTTCGGCGGCGTAAAAGACGCTGTTTATATCTATAAAGGTGGGGTTATAAGCGCATCGGGCTGGTGTACTATACGTCACAAATTTCCGTGGGGTCCCGGTTTAGCGGGTCCTGCTATTACATTCAGGTTCTGGAGTTACTATTATGAGCGTTTCACAACAACAGGTTGAAGATGCAATAAGAAAATATATTGATCCTTACATGGAAAAGGATCTGATGGCGGCCAATGTGATTCGTGATATCGAGGTCAATGGTGACCAGGTTTCATTCAAAGTTGTGCTGGGTTTCCCTGCTAGTGGCCACCATGCCAAACTGACCGAAGAATTGAAAAAGCAGGTCGAGGCGATTGATGGTGTTGCTAAGGCAAATATCGAAATTAGCACCCATGTTATTGCTCACTCTGTGCAATCTAGCCTGAAACCCCTGGAAAATATCAAGAATATCATTGCTGTAGCATCCGGTAAGGGTGGTGTGGGTAAATCCACTACGGCGGTTAACCTGGCGCTGGCACTGAAGGCAGAGGGTGCGAATGTGGGTATCCTGGATGCGGATATCTACGGTCCCAGTGTGCCCCGTATGCTGGGTATCACAGCCAAGCCCGAGTCGGCCGATGGCAAGACACTGGAGCCTATGCAGGGCCACGGCCTGCAGGCGATGTCGATCGGTTTCATGATCGACGACGAAACCCCCATGATCTGGCGCGGCCCGATGGTTACCCAGGCACTGGAACAGTTATTGAGTGATACGGGCTGGAAAGACCTGGATTACCTGGTCATCGACCTGCCACCGGGTACCGGTGATGTGCAGCTAACACTGGCGCAGAAAGTGCCTGTGAGTGGTGCCGTTATTGTTACTACGCCCCAGGATATCGCCTTGCTGGATGCACGCAAGGGCCTGAAGATGTTTGAAAAGGTTGAAGTGCCGGTACTGGGTATCATCGAAAATATGAGTGTGCACATTTGTTCAGAGTGTGGCCATGCGGAGCCTATCTTCGGCCAGGGTGGCGGTGAGAAAATGTCCGAAGATTATGATGTGGATTTCCTCGGCGCCCTGCCGCTGGATATTTCTATTCGTACCAATGGCGATGAAGGCACACCGTCTGTTGCCGATGATCCGAATGGCACAGTGGCCAACATCTACCGTGAAATTGCACGTCGTACCTCAGCCAAACTGGCCCTGCAGGCGAAGGATTACAGCGCCAAGTTCCCGAATATCGTTATTCAGAACAACTGATCTGTAGACTCGGAATAGGAATTCCGATTGACTGTGATAGAATGCCGCCAGTTGCAAAACTGGCGGCATTCGTCGTTTATGGATGTGCGGCAACTTAATAGTGCATAGGGATTTTTAAGGTCAGAACCAGGCAAAGACAATCGAATAAGACAGGGTGAGTATTAAAACATGAGCATCAAATCAGACAAGTGGATACGCCGCATGGCAGAAAATGAAGGCATGATTGAGCCTTTTGAGGCCGGCCAGGTGCGTACCAATGGCAACCAGGAGCGGCTGATATCTTACGGTACCTCCAGTTATGGTTATGATGTGCGTTGTGCCAGTGAATTCAAGATTTTTACCAATATCAACTCGGCCATTGTTGACCCCAAGAATTTTGATGACAATAGTTTTGTTAATGTGAATGCCGATGTCTGCATTATCCCGCCCAATTCATTTGCACTGGCACGTACCGTCGAATATTTCCGCATTCCCCGTAGCGTGCTCACGGTGTGTCTCGGTAAATCGACCTATGCCCGTTGCGGTATTATCGTTAATGTCACACCGCTGGAGCCGGAATGGGAAGGCCATGTAACGCTCGAGTTCTCGAACACGACGCCGCTACCCGCAAAAATTTATGCCAATGAAGGCGTCGCCCAGATGCTATTTTTTGAATCCGATGAAGTCTGCGAAACCTCCTATGGTGACCGTGCGGGTAAATATCAGGGACAGACCGGGGTAACACTGCCAAAAGCCTGATTGAATCATGAGAATGTTCGGTAGTTAACATGCCAGCACGTTAACTATGGTCTATATAAGACAGGGATACTTTTAAACATATAAAGGTTAGCTGTCTTGCTCAGTTTAGAAAAGTTGGTTGAAAAAAGCAGTAGCCTCGGCACCCTGCCGGCTATTGTGTTCCGTGTCTTCGAGGTGATGGACGACCCTAATTCCACCGCGACCATGATCGGTCGTATCGTCAATGATGACCCCGCACTGACTGCGCGCCTGTTAAAACTGGTGAATAGCCCCTTCTATGGTTTCGCCGCCAAGGTGGATACGGTCTATCGTGCTATCGCATTGCTTGGGCACCGTGAGCTCCGTAGCGTTGTACTGGCGGCATCGGCGGTTAAGGTATTTGATGGTATTCCCACCGAGTTGGTGAGTATGCCGGTATTCTGGAAACGTAGTCTCTATACCGCCGTGGTGGCGCGCGTATTGGCAGCCTATCGCAGGGACAGGGAGATCGAGCGTTATTTTATTGCCGGATTACTGCACGATATTGGCTCCCTGTTGATGTATTTACGTTTACCCGATGAGATGACCCAGGTGTTACAGCAGGAGAGTGATGCCCCTGTCTGGCAGCGGGAGTCGGATATCATCGGATATAACCATGCGGAAGTGGGTGGCCTGTTATTGAAAAAATGGAGCCTGCCTCCGATTCTCTGCCAGGCAGTTGAGTTCCATCTTTATCCTGAAAAGGCACCGAAAGATAGTCGTGATGCAGCCTGGCTGATTCACCTTGCCAACCAGATTCAGCGATACCATGGTGAGCGTGATCCACAGCTTGCGGCCGATGCTGAAATTGATACTGCTATCTGGGAAAGTGCTGGCCTGGGTGCGGAGATATTGCCGCAGGTGCTGGAGAAGGCGGGTCAGCAGTTCGAGGCTTCCAGGGATGCCCTGTTATCCTGATTCAGTCCCTGAGACTGATAATGGGCCAGTTCGCCTGCTTTGCATAATCCAGTAGTTGTTCATCCGGGTCTACGGCGACAGGATGGGTTACCTGTTTCAGTAATGGCAGGTCATTGTGGGAGTCGCTGTAGAACCAGCTGTCTTCCAGGGTCATGCCCTGTTCCATGAGCCATTCATTCAGGCGTTCAACCTTGCCCTGCTGAAAACAGGGGGTACCGGCAACCTTCCCGGTATAATGCCCGCCATTCATTTCCGGTTCCGTTGCCAGTAGGTTATCAATGCCAAAGGCCTTGACGATGGGGCCGGTAACAAAACTATTGGTCGCAGTAATCACCGCCAGTACATCACCAGATTGTTTGTGTTTTTCAATGAGGGCAAATGAGTCTGGGCTCATAATGGCGCGGATTTTTTCATCCAGGAATTGTTGTTGTAGTGCGCGTAGCACCCCAGGTTCATTGTCTGCCAGTGGCTTGAGTGAGAATGCAAGGAATTCGAAAATATCCAGTGTGCCCTGTTTGTATTCATCATAAAAACGCTGGTTTTCTGCCTCATAATAGCCTCGGTCGACTATGCCCTGCTCGGCAAGAAATACGCCCCATAGATAATCGCTGTCACCGGCCAGCAGGGTGTTATCGAGATCAAACAGGGCAAGAGCCATAAATATTCCTTTGTGTGAGAAGGCTATATGATAAACAACGTCTATAGTTTATATTGTACCAATCAGTCATTGCAGAGTGGCTACTTTTTTTGTAAAAATACACATAGGACTGAAGACAGGTAATTGTAAGTGATTGATTCAGATGGATATAGGCCCAATGTTGGCATCATTTTAAGCAACGCTGAAGGCAAGGTTTTCTGGGCGCGTCGTTGTGGACAGAACGCCTGGCAGTTTCCTCAGGGTGGCATACGTAATGATGAAACACCGGATCAGGCCATGTATCGAGAATTATTTGAAGAAACCGGGTTGCTGCCAGAGCATGTTGATATGATGGCCAAAACCGGTGACTGGTTGCGTTATAAACTGCCAAAGCACATGATTCGTAAAAACACCAACCCTGTTTGTATTGGGCAGAAGCAGATCTGGTTTGTGCTGAAGCTTATCGGTTCAGACAGTGATTTTAATCTTAGTGCGATTGAAAAGCCTGAATTTGATCACTGGCAGTGGGTGGACTACTGGCAGCCCATGAATGAAGTGGTGTTTTTTAAACGCAAGGTATACAAAAAGGCATTATCTGAACTCGAGCCATATGTACTTCAAGATGTACCAATAAAGCAGAAAAAAATCTGAACGTGAAATTCTCAAATAACTAGAAGGGTTTCACTATCACCAGTATCACTATCAGTACCAGTAAAATTACTGGAAACTCGTTAAACCAGCGATACCATACGTGGCCATGTCGGTTCCTGTCATATTTAAAATCCTGTAGCAGCTTCCAGCAATACACATGATAGCCAATCAGGATGGCAACCAGTAGCAGCTTGGTATCCAGCCAGGAGGAACCGGAATAACTCTCCAGTGCGTAGTCAAATAGCATCCACAGGCCAAGTGCCAGGGTGATGATGCCCCCCGGCGTCATGATGCCGTAGAACAGCTTGCGTTCCATTATTTTAAAACGCTCGATACTTGTCGCGTCATCAGACATGGCATGGTAAACAAATAGCCGTGGTAAATAAAACAGGCCGGCAAACCAGGTGACCATAAAAATAACGTGAAAGGCTTTAATCCAGAGCATGTTTTTGTCTGTCAGAAGTTTCGATGATGCATCTTAACCCGGTGATAACCTGCTGAAAAGTAAAACATCTGTTCTGAAATTTAACAATTACGTCTATACTTAACGGCTTGCGTTAATGAGTCCGGTTATATAGCGTGCCGGGCATTATAAGATTTTAAAGAGGTGAGCCATGATTAAAGCCGGTGTGGTAGGTGGAACCGGTTACACCGGGGCAGAGCTGTTGCGTTTACTCGCAGGTCATCCCGATGTCGAATTATCTGTTATTACATCCCGTTCAGAGGCAGGCGAGTCTGTCGCGGATATGTTCCCGAACCTGCGTGGTCACCTGGATTTGTGTTTCCAGGTGCCGGACCTGGAAACATTGAAATCCTGTGATGTGGTTTTCTTTGCAACACCCAATGGCACCGCCATGGGTATGGCGGCAGAGTTGCTCGATGCAGGCGTAAAAATAATCGACCTGGCAGCCGATTTCAGGCTTAACGATGCGGCGACCTGGAAGCAATGGTACGGCATGGATCATGCCTGTCCTGATGTGCTGGCAGAGGCCGTTTATGGGTTGCCTGAAATTAATCGTGAGGCAATAAAAAAGGCGCGCATTATTGCCAATCCTGGTTGCTACCCCACTGCGGTCACGCTGGGTTTTTTGCCATTAATTGAAAATAGTTTGATTGATGATCAGGGTTTGATTGCTGATGCCAAGTCCGGTGTCAGTGGTGCAGGTCGTGGTGCTAATGTGGCTGCTCTCCTGTGTGAGGCATCGGAAAGTTTCAAACCCTATGCAGTGAATGGTCACCGGCATTTGCCTGAAATCAGGCAAACTTTATCCGCTGTCGCCGGTCATACTGTCGGGCTTACTTTTGTGCCGCACCTGGTACCAATGATTCGTGGTATTGAGGCTACCCTGTATGCAAAAACAAAGTCTGATGTGGGTGAATTAACCGAACTTTACCAGCGGTATTATGCCAATGAGCCCTTCGTTGACGTATTGCCCGAGGGCGTTATGCCAGAAACACGCAGTGTGAAAGGTTCAAATATGTGCCGTATTTCCGTGTTCCGTCCACAACAAGGTGATACAGTCGTGGTCTCATCGGTGATTGATAATCTGCTTAAGGGTGCTGCAGGTCAGGCTATGCATAATATGAATATCATGTTTGGTTTAAATGAAAATAGTGGTATTAATCAGATAGCTTTGTTGCCTTAAAACGCTATTTTATGACTACACTCTACAGAAGAATAATTAGAAAGTTTACCAGTGCATAGATTAATGAAGCCGATTCCAGTACATAACCAGTATCTGATTTCTGTACAACGCCCCCATTTGTGGTTGTTGTCTGTGCTTGGTATATTGGCAGTTATTTGCCTGCTGATTATGCTCGCTTACGAGCACGGACGACATGTAGCCGGTTTTGATAAGGCCGAAACCGAAAGTGAGATTGAGTTTTTGCAGAAAAGTCTCAATGATCTGTCTGCAGAAAAGGATAATCTCTTAAGGGAAAATGCCAAGTTATCGCGTGGTCGAGATATTGACCAGGATGCAGGAAGCCAGGTGCAGAAAACACTGGCAGAAGAGCAGGCAAAAATTCTCGAAATGAAAGAGGAGCTAACGTTTTATCGTAATATTGTCGCTCCCTCCAAAGATAAACGTACAGTTGAAATTAAAAAAGTTTTTCTAACAGCTGAAGGTAATAATCAGTACAATTACAAGGTGGTACTCATCCAGGATGGAAGGCATGACGTACCTGTCAGGGGCGTTGTCGAAATCTCTGTTGAAGGCCAGCAGGCCGATGGCCAGATAGTAACGATGAATTTGTCATCCATATCAACTAAAAAAATTAAGAATCAGCAAATATTTGGATTTAAGTATTTTCAGAACTTTGAAGGTGGTATCAGATTTCCGGAGAAATTTGTTCCACTATCCATGCACATAAGAGTATTGCCCAAAACATCCAGGGTGCCTGATTTGAATGAACAGTATAATTGGGATGAGCTCATAGCCGGGGGAGATCAGAATAATGTGGGGCAAACCGAAAAGTAAAGCTTCGAAGATAGAAACACTAATTGGAAATACTATTGAAATACGTGGTGATCTAATTTTTAGTGGTGGACTACACGTGGATGGGAAAATTATCGGTAATGTTATTGCCGACGATGGCTCGGATTCCATGCTGGTATTAAGTGATCATGGCAGTATCGAGGGCGAGGTTCGCGTGCCTTATGTGGTACTAAATGGTGAAGTCATCGGTGATGTTTATGCTGCGGAGCGGGTGGAGTTGTCCAGTCGTGCCCAGGTCAATGGCAATGTTTTCTATAACATGCTTGAAATGGCCATGGGTGCAGAGGTCAATGGTAGCCTGGTGCATTGCAAGAATGAGAAAAAACTTCTTGAACATCAAAAAGATACAGATGCAACGGATGACTCAGAAATAGATCCGGCGCCTGTATCAACGAGTATCAGTTAGGCTAAGTCCTACGGCTCAGGTTGATTCAGCTGGATTTGTTGTTAAAAGTTGACTAAAATAGTCAGGTAATGCTATTTTAGCAAATACTGATATTTTGGAGAGATGTGAATGACTGCCGAAACAGCTGAAAATGCGATTCCTGCGCCACTGGTTTTTACTGATAATGCTGCGGCCAAGGTTAGAAGCCTGATCGAGGAAGAAAATAATCCCAATCTGAAGCTTCGTGTATTTATTTCCGGTGGTGGTTGTTCCGGTTTTCAATACGGTTTTACCTTTGATGAAGCGATTAACGACGGCGATACCTCGGTTGAAAACGGTGGTGTAACGCTGTTAATTGATCCAATGAGCTACCAGTACCTGGTGGGTGCGGAGATCGATTACAAGGAAGACCTGCAGGGTGCGCAATTTATTATTCGTAATCCTAATGCACAGACCACCTGTGGCTGTGGTTCGTCTTTTTCACCCGAATAAGTAAAGGGCCTGTGTTGCAGGGCCGTGGTGGATAGACTTAAGTCGTTATTTCTTTAAAAAGGGCGCGTTAGCGCCTTTTTTTATGCCTGCTAAAAACATGTTCGCCTTGACCGATTTATATTTCGTGAAAGATAAGCCTGGTTTTAAGGCCCCACAGGGCTGATAAGCCCGGTTAGTGGAATTGTAATTGTAATTAACATAAGTCAGTACACATATATCTATAGTTTGCTATTCTAGGGGCCTTTCAAGGCTTAATAAGGACGCTCGCATGAGTGATTATCTTCCTGGTCTGGCAGGTGTGCCTGCAACAAAATCCAATATTTCCTACCTGGATGGTGATGTCGGTTTGCTGGCTTATCGTGGTTACAGCATAGAAGAACTGGTTGCCAAAAGTACCTTTGAAGAAACGACCCTGTTGTTGCTAAAAGGTGAGTTGCCATCAAAAGATGAGCTCACAGAGTTTGAGCACCTGATGAGCGGTAATCGTGTCGTCAAATATAATGTGCGTGAAATCATGAAGCACTTACCGGTTACTGGCCATCCTATGGAGATGTTACAGACCGCGGTAGCTAGCCTTGGTATGTTTTATCCTGATGACGCGAGCCATGGTTACAGTGATTATAAAATGTCGGTAAAGATAGTGGCCCGCATGGCATCGCTGGTGACCATGTGGGAGCATATCCGGAACGGTTATGATCCCATCCTGCCAAAAAAAGAACTCGGTTACGCCGCGAATTTGCTTTACATGTTCATGGGTGAGGAGCCCGACCCTGATGTCGCAAGGATCATGGATGCCTGCCTGATCCTGCATGCCGAACACACCATTAATGCCTCGACCTTTGCGGCCCTGGTTGCCGCATCAACCCTGGCCAGTCCCTACCTGGTGATAGCGGCGGCTATAGGTACGCTTGCCGGGCCCCTGCATGGTGGTGCCAATGAAAAAGTAGTGCATATGCTGGAGGAAATAGGCCGCCCGGAAAATGCGAAGGACTGGATTAATAAGCAGCTGGATAACAAGGGGAAAATCTGGGGTATGGGTCACAGGGAATACAAGGTGAAGGACCCGCGTGCAACTATATTGCAGAAAATGATGATGGAGTGGGCGGAAAAGAAAGGCTCTATCAGTCCCATGCTCGAGACTGCGATTGCCCTGGAAGAGGCTGGTGGTGAGCGTCTTGCTGCCAAGGGTGTCTTCCCTAATGTAGATTTCTATTCGGGTATTTTATATAAGGAAATGGGTATTCCTACGGACCAGTTTACACCCCTGTTTGCGATATCGCGCTCGGCTGGCTGGTTGGCGCACTGGCAGGAGCAGTTGACTGATAATCGTATTTTCAGGCCGACACAGGTTTATACGGGACACAGTGAGCGGCCCTATGTGGACATGGCTAAGCGTTAATCGGCTTTATTGCAGGGTTATTTATTGGTAGATGGCGCCCAGGATGACGGGCTGGCTGGCGCCCGTGACTTCGGGCAGGTTGCCGCATTTACCTTCAATAGTCTGTTTTGCCAGCCAGGCAAAGGCCACTGCCTCTACCCAGTCAGGGTGCAGGCCAAAAAATTCACTGGAGTCAATTGCTATACCCGGGTTCAGTCGTCGCAGGCTGTCCATCAGGTGGGTGTTGTGTGCGCCACCACCACAGATAATTAAACGACTGATGTCCGGCAGGAAGTTTTCCACAGACGACTGGATTGAGCGGGCAGTAAATTCACACAGGCTAGCCTGTATCGTTTCAGGTTCTAATCCTCGAAAATGCACTAGCTGTTGATTCAGCCATTGCAGATTATAATGCTCGCGGCCACTGCTTTTGGGTGGTGTCTTCCGTATGAAGGGGTCATCCATTAATTGTGCGACAAGGGGTTCGTGGGGCGCTGCGCTTGCGGCCCAGTCGCCATTCTCGTCAAAGGCTTTGCCCAGGTGCTGTTGAATCCATGCATCCATTAGCATGTTGCCCGGGCCGCAATCAAAGCCAAAGCATTTTTTATTTTTAGTCGAGGGTAAGTAGGTAATATTGGTGATGCCGCCAATATTCAGGATGCCACGATTTTCATCTGTAGAACTAAACAGGGTTTGATGAAAGGCGGGCGTAAGTGGTGCGCCCTCGCCCCCGGCAGCAATATCACGGCCCCTGAAGTCGGCCACGGTGGTGATGCCGGTTTTCTGTGCAATTAAATTGGCATTGCCAATTTGCATTGTAAAAGGGCGGGGTGCGTCAGGCCTGTGCCGAATAGTCTGTCCATGTGAGCCTATGGCCCTGATGGATGAGGCCTCTAGAGATGCCTTGCTAAGCAGTTCACGGGTTGCTGCGGCAAAGCATTCACCCAGTTCGGCGTCTGCCTGACCCAGTATATCCAGGCTGGAAAGTGGCTTGTCCAGTGCCAGGTGCATGAGTGTCTGTGCGAGTTTTTCGGGTACAGGATGGCTGTGGTGTGCCAGTAGTCGAATCTGGTCATGATCAAATTCGGCCACGGCAGCATCGATGCCATCCATGCTGGTACCGGACATCAGGCCAATGTAGAGATCAGCCATTATTGTTCGTCATTAAATGCCAGGGTGTTGCGTGATAATACATCGAGCTGTGCAATATAGGTCTGGGTAGTAAGCTCAAAGTTGTCTTTATGTCGTTGTGGGATGGGGCTGGTGCTTGGGAACTTCACGGTTAAGGGGTTCCTGTGGGCGCCATTGACGCGGAATTCATAATGCAGGTGAGGGCCGGAGGCCAGGCCGGTCGAGCCAACATAGCCGATCACCTGTCCCTGGCTGACTTTGCTGCCAGAGCGAAGGTTTCGATTGTAATTGGATAGATGCGCATACAGTGTACTGTATTTGCCGCCATGTTTGAGGATGAGGGTTTTACCGTAGCCGCCTTTGACCCCCTTGAAAACCACTTTGCCATTACCCGATGCCCTTACCGGTGTGCCCCGTGCGGCCGCATAATCGACACCCTTATGTGAACGGAATTTATGCAGTAAGGGATGGAAGCGCCGTGTCGTGAATTTTGAACTGATGCGACTGAAATTGACCGGGCTTCTCAGGAAGGCTTTACGTAAGCTGAGGCCATCGGGTGAGTAGTAGCCGGCTTCATTGGTAGTAGGATTAGTGTAGCGCAGGGCGCGGTAGGTCCTGCCCTGGTTGATAAATTCGGCGGCAAGGATATTGCCGTCCCTGATTTTCTCACCGTCCTTGAATATTTCTTCATAAATAAGATTAAATCGATCACCTTCACGTATGTCCAGTGCAAAGTCGATGTCCCAGCCAAAAATATTGGCCAGTTCCATGGTCAGGTTCTGGGACAGGCCGGCCCTTTGTGAGGCGAGGAATAGCGATGAATCAATTTCGCCATGGGCATAGGCCGTCCGTGTCTCGATAGCATGCTTCATGGTTTTTGCCGAGAGGCCATCAGCCTGGCGAATAATACGCAGGTAGCGGCTGTAATCGAGGTTGTAGTTAAGCGCCAGTAATTGTCCCTGCTCATTGGTTTCAAGCTGGATTTTATCACCGGGGTGAATGCGTTTCAGGGCGCGGCTGTCATCGCCCAGCTTGATAACCTCGATGAGCTGGTCAGGTTTTATGCCTGCCTTGTCGAACAGGCTGGACAGGCTATCACCGCTTTTAATAGTGAAGGATTGCCACTGATGTTGCTGGCTGAATTCGCTGGCCTCAGCTTCATTATCTGGCGTAGCGCTGGTTATACTGGGTAATTGCAGTTTGATGAGCCTGGATTCGGCATCTGTTGTATCGTTTAATTGGGTCAATGCCTCGGTTGTATCAGGCAGGGCATCCGGTGCTGAATCTATCTGGCTTGCGGCCAACACGACACTGATCAGCGCGCAACCGGCGATGAGTAATAGCCAGCGCAGTCGCGGGTGATTGTTGTTTTGCGAGTGGTTTCGAAAGTCTTTGTTTATAAATCTATCGTAATTCACGGAATTATCTACAGTTTTCTTTTTAAAATAGCCTGAAATTGGAAAGATTTCAATGCAAATCTGGATTCGTTTGCATGGAAATTCTAGCAGATTGTAATTTGGCTATCCCGCTGGCCTGCTCAATATGTGTATTTCTTCGCAGTGATAACTGTTTTATATGATCAATCGCCTGTTCAGCGGGTTGTCCCGTGAGTCGCTGAGGCTGGAAATTAACCTCGATGTTGAGTACGCTGATAGGGGTCATCTCGATTGATTCCAGTTGTCCATTATTAAAAATAGCGGTGGCAATTATGCTGATATCAGCGCTGCGGCTATAGGAGCCAAAGGTAAAGTTGCCAAGGCTATACAGGATCGCGCCCTGCTTGTATTGCTCAACAGCCTGTAATACGTGGGGGTGGTGACCAATGATCAGGCTGGCGCCCGCGTCAATCGCGGCATGGGCCAGTATAGGCTGGTACTCGCGTAATTCATTGGATTTTTCCTGTCCCCAGTGGAAGGATACAACCACAATATCAACATCGTGTCTAAGTGCTGTTACATCGGCCTGAATTTTTTTTTCGTGACCAAATACGGTGCCTGGGCTGGTCTCCGTTGCCCAGAAGGTTTTGGGGAAGGTGAGTGAGTAGCTGAGAAAGCCGATTTTCTGGGATTTGATACTCAATATAGTGGCCTGCCTTGCATGGTACAGGTCCGATCCGGCGCCTACCGTCATTATGCCCTGCTGCTGCAGTGCGGAAAGGGTATCTTTGAGGCCTTGTGCGCCGTAGTCCATGATATGGTTATTGCCCAGGTTCATGATCGTGAAGCCTGCCTGTTTCAATGCGGGCGCTACAAGTTCTGGCGGGGTCCTGAAAAGATAGCTCTTGTTGGCATAAGGTTGATCGTGGTGGGTAAGTGGGCCTTCAAGGTTGCCGATGCTTATATCGGCTGATTGTAGCAGGTGTCGAACCTGATCAAAGGGGTAACTGTACCCCAGTTCCTGTAAAACGGGCTCGGCGGTACCACCTAGCATGATGTCACCCACAGCCGCTATTTTTATCCGGGCATCATTAAGTGTGGTGGGTAATATTCCAGCAACAGGGCTGGACGCCTCGGCTTGCTTTAGCTTTAAGGTGATAGTTTGTTCGATGGCTTGCGAGCAGCCAGTGCTACATATTATGCTGGCCAGCAGCATAGTCATGATGAAGAATGAATGGAGAGAATGTGTTGCCATTCCTGTTGTGCTCTTGTATAACGCCCTGTTTTCATCACACACTGTGGGTTTCATGGTGTGATTAGTTAAATATTTGGAGTTCATCAATGTCATCCCTGGATGAAGCGCTAGAAATTATCAAGCGCGGTGCTGAAGAGATTCTAGTTGAAGAAGAGCTGGTTAAAAAGCTGAAAACCGGCAAATCCCTGCGTATCAAGGCGGGTTTTGATCCAACAGCCCCTGATTTGCACCTGGGCCACACGGTGTTGCTTAATAAATTACGCCAGTTTCAGCAGTTAGGCCATGAGGTTATTTTCCTCATTGGCGACTTTACCGGCATGATTGGTGATCCAACGGGTAAGAGCACAACACGGCCCCCGTTGACGCGTGACCAGGTTATAGAGAATGCCAAAAGTTATGAGCAGCAGATTTTTAAGATCCTCGATCCCGAAAAAACCCTGGTGATGTTCAATTCCAGCTGGATGGGTAGTATGGATGCGGCTGGCCTGATCAAGCTGGCATCCAGCCTGACCGTCGCACGCATGCTGGAGCGTGATGATTTCAGTAAGCGCTATGGCAGCAATCAGCCGATTGCGATTCATGAATTCCTCTATCCTTTGATACAGGGTTATGACTCGGTGGAATTAAAGGCCGATGTAGAGCTGGGGGGTACCGACCAGAAATTCAACCTGCTCATGGGGCGCGAGTTGCAAAAGCAGCATGGCCAGGAGCCACAGACTGTTTTAATGATGCCTATCCTTGAAGGCCTGGACGGCGTGCAGAAAATGTCCAAGTCCTTAAATAACTACATTGGTGTCGCTGATGCCCCGGATGATATGTTCGGCAAGATCATGTCGATCTCAGATGAGCTGATGTGGCGTTATTTTGAATTATTGAGCTTCCGCCCGATAGCAGAGATTGAGTCATTTAAACTTGAAATTGAACAGGGTGGTAATCCAAGGGATATCAAGTTCAGGCTGGCGGAGGAAATCATCGAGCGCTTCCATGATGCCGATGCGGCGACCAGGGCAAGAGAAAGCTTTATTGCCCGCTTCCAGAAGGGTGCCATGCCGGATGAAATGCCAGAGGTTAGCATCCAGTCAGAAAATGGCGAGATGGCGATCGCCAATGTCCTAAAGATGGCAGGTTTAACGGGCAGTACCTCGGATGCCATGCGCATGATCCAGCAGGGCGCAGTGAAGATAGACGGCGATAAAGTAGACGATAAGCAATTGAAATTAAAGGCAGGAAGCAGTCAGGTTATACAGGTGGGTAAGCGTAAATTTGCCAGGGTAGAGCTGCTGTAACGCGGTTTGTTACAGGAATATTAAAAAAAGTTAAAATAGGGCTTGTGTTTTATTCTGAAGACTATAGAATGCGCGCTCTGTTAGGGAATGACAGCAGTAAGCCGGAAGGAAAAGTTATCAAAGAGCTAGCGAAATGTTTAGTGAGTTGATATACTGTCGGGCTCGCCTTGAGCGATGTTGATTAAAAATTCAGATTAGATAATTTGTGTGGGTACTTACGATGAGTGAGTACAAAGACAAGAAATAACAGGGTGTCATATTTATATGGCGATCTGCCCTGGTACTTGTCTGACACACAACGTTTTATTCAAACGTAATGTAAGTCAGAGTAAACGAGTATGAACAGACACTTAGTATTGAACTGAAGAGTTTGATCATGGCTCAGATTGAACGCTGGCGGTATGCTTAACACATGCAAGTCGAACGGTAACAGGCAAAGCTTGCTTTGCGCTGACGAGTGGCGGACGGGTGAGTAACGCGTGGGAATCTGCCTATTAGTGGGGGACAACCTGGTGAAAACCAGGCTAATACCGCATACGCCCTACGGGGGAAAGCAGGGGATCTTCGGACCTTGCGCTAATAGATGAGCCCGCGTTAGATTAGCTAGTTGGTGAGGTAATGGCTCACCAAGGCGACGATCTATAGCTGGTCTGAGAGGACGATCAGCCACACTGGGACTGAGACACGGCCCAGACTCCTACGGGAGGCAGCAGTGGGGAATATTGGACAATGGGCGCAAGCCTGATCCAGCA
>JAOUMO010000077.1 GCA_029881425.1 Gammaproteobacteria bacterium | reverse complement strand
AAAGCCCTTAACTGCCTGCCTTGTGTTTTCACCGGTAGCCAACAAACAATCAATTCCCGATAATTTTGCAGCTTGCCCAATATCAAAATGATACTGGGCGGCATCACCACCTAATTCACCCATATCACCCAGGACTAACCAGTGCAAACCATCAAATTCATTCAGGACTTTTAATCCCGCATCTAAAGATGCAGGATTAGCATTGTAGGTATCATCGATAACACGAACACCCTGTGCCAACTGCATAATATTCAATCGACCCTTGACTGGCCTGAATTCAGAAAGTGCAGACTGGGCATCCTGTAAAGTTGCTCCTACAGCCAGGCTTGCTGCAATAGCAGCCAGTGCATTCATTGCATTATGTCGGCCAGGCACTGGCAAATGGATTTCACAATATTGCTTATCACGTGTCATAACTTTCACTAAACTACCGGACACTTCACTTTTCCACTCACCCTTTACATCTGCATCTTTGGCATCGAGCCCAAAACGCATAATTTTCTTACCCGAGCATTTGCTCTCCCATAGCCCTGCAAATTGATCATCTGCATTAATTACGGCCACACCAGATTCAGTCAAGCCCGAGTAAATTTCTGCCTTTGCCTCAGCCACTCCCTGCAATGAGCCAAAACCTTCCAGGTGAGCCGGACCCGCATTAGTAATAATTGCTACATGGGGTTGCGCAATATGCGTCAATAAATCAATTTCACTTTTATGATTTGCACCCATTTCGATTACTGCAAAATCTTCTGTATTTGTCATACGCAGCAAGGTTAATGGCACACCAATATCATTATTTAAATTTCCCTGTGTTGCCAATACCGAACCACACTTCGAAAGAATAGCTGCAACCATCTCTTTTACGGTTGTTTTCCCATTACTACCTGTTATACCCACAACTGAACCTTTGAATGACTGGCGCCATGAGGCGGCCAGGTCGATCAATGCCTGCCGTGTATCACCCACCTTTATCTGCGGAAGGCCCACCTCGATATAATCCTCGACTACAGCACCAACTGCTCCAGCTGCACCTGCATCAGCTACAAACTTATGACCATCAAACCGATCACCCTTTAACGCAAAATAAAGTGCGCCCTGCTGCAGGCTTCGCGTATCAGTTGAAACGGCTGTAAATACGGCATCGCCACCTTGCAAAGTACCATCAACAAATTGTGCTGCCTGAGAAAGACTCATCATCCAGTCACCCCCAGCAAATCTGTTACCACCTGTGCATCACTGAAAAAATGACGCTGCTGCCCAATAATCTGATAATCCTCGTGCCCCTTACCTGCAATTAAAACCATATCGCCTGGCTTTGCGGCACTCATGGCGCACTCAATCGCCTGTTTTCGATCATGAATAATTTCAACATTCGATTGACTGGAAAACCCACCCAGTATTTCACTTACAATTATCTGCGGGGCCTCACTGCGGGGGTTATCATCTGTCACTATAATTTTATCTGCATACTGTTCAGCTGCCTGCGCCATTAGAGGACGCTTGCCTTTATCACGATCACCACCACATCCAAACACACAAATAATCTTTCCCGTGCAATGCTGTCGCAATGCCGACAGGGCCGAACTCAATGCCTGGGGGGTATGCGCATAATCGACTACGACCCTCGGCCCATCCCCTGATGCATAAATTTCCATGCGCCCCGCTATTGGCCTCAACTGCTGCAGGCGCTGAATAGCATCTTTGAATGGAATTTTCTGTATCAACATCACTGCCAGGGTAGCCATTGCATTATATGCGTTAAACTCCCCCATCAACCTGAGTGCCACTGTCGCTTCACCACTGGGGCACCTGACCTGCATTTTTATTCCATCAGGCGATGCCTCGATATTACTTGCAAATACATAATGCCTGGCACCGTGAAAAACATCTGGCGCGATACCATAAACCCAGGTTTCCACAGCACCTTGCAAATCGGCCGCCAACTGGCGACCGAATGCATCATCTATATTAACTACAATGGCCCTTAGTTCCGGTCGTTCAAACAGGCTTTTCTTTGCAGCACTATAAGCATCCATATCACCGTGATAATCCATATGGTCACGACCCAGGTTAGTCAGTACGGCCACATCAAAATCCACACCATCCACACGGCCCTGGTCGAGGCCATGTGAAGACACCTCCATCGCTACCTGGGTGACGCCGGCATCACGAAACTCTGAAAAAAGACGATGCACATCAATTACATTGGGTGTGGTATGACTGGTCTGGCTCAACTCACCCAGCATCCCGTTACCGACCGTACCTATAACCGCACTGGTGTGTGTTTCATCATTTAATGCCTGTGCAATAAAATGGCTAACTGAAGTTTTTCCATCGGTACCGGTAATGCCTATTGTATAAATATCTTTTGTCGGCTCAGCATAAAAACGACTCGCGATTTCACCCAGGCGCTCCTTTAAATTAAGAATGGGTACGCAGATAACCCGTGTCATTAACAATGAAAGAACCTGCTGGCAATACTGATCAAATTTTCGATCACATATTACGGCTACTGCACCGCTGTTAACTGCTGCTTCTGCATAGGCGAGGCCATGCTCAGTCTCACCCGCAAGCGCAACAAATACATCGCCCGGCCTGACCTTGCGGCTATCCATGCATATACCGGTCACTGGTATATCCGGTACGTAATTAATACTTACAAAATCATCCAGTAATTGTTTTAGTGTCAGTGAATTATTATCTAGTTTCATTGCAGCCATCATGCTCGATCGCCCCCTGACACTTTTTTTGCAATTTTCAGGTTATCTGGCGCAATATCCATCAAACGCATTGCGCCACCCATTACTTCTGAAAACACGGGACCTGCCACCTGCCCACCAAAATAATCGCCATTTCTTGGCTCATCTAACATAACGACCATGACCAGCCTGGGATTATTGGCGGGTACCATTCCTGCAAAAATAGAAAGATATCGATCCTCGGCATAACCCCCTGAAATAAATTTATGCACCGTGCCGGTTTTGCCCGCTACTGTATAGTTAGCAACCTGTGCCTTGCTCGCTGTTCCCTTTGGACTAACCACCTGCTCCATCATGCTACGCACCTGGCGTGCTGTTTTCTCACTCATGATACGCTGCCCAATGACCGCCTCATCACGCAAAACAAAACTCACTGGATAGATAACACCACCCGAAGCAAGCGCCGCATAGGCCCTCGCAAGCTGTATGGGCGTTACAGAAATACTGTAACCAAACGACATCGTGGCACGCTCGAAATCACTAACATTATCCATACGCAGGTTACCGGCACGCTCACCAGGGAAACCACTGCCCGTATCAACACCAAAACCCAATTTACTATACATCGCCAACTGGTGTTCCTTGTCCATTGACAAGGCTATTTTACTTACGCCCACGTTACTGGATTTTAATATAATCCCCGCCAGGTCCAGCTTTCCATAATTCCGCATATCCTTAATTACATTGCCCTGCACCTTGTAATGACCCGGCTCAGTATGCACATTGTCGGCCGGGTGCCAACGACCTGTCTCCAGGGCTGCAGCTATAGTAAATGGCTTCATCGTTGAGCCCGGCTCAAACACATCTGTTGCGGCACGATTACGATAAACACCTGGACGTAACTGGCTACGATCATTGGCATTAAATGATGGCTGATTAACCATCGCCAGCACCTCACCATTTGTTACATCCAGTATCACAGCCGAGCCTGCGACTGCCTTATTTGTATTCACTGCCGTTTTCAGTGCGCGATAAGCAAGGTACTGCAGGCGACGATCAATACTTAACTCTATCGACTTTCCTGGCTCAGCAGCCTGCAGGCGCTCAACATCATCAACTGCCCTACCCAGTCGATCACGGATAATACGTTTTGAGCCATCCCTGCCCGACAACCAGTCGTTATAGGCCAGCTCTATTCCTTCCTGCCCACTATCATCAACATTGGTCAGGCCCAGCACGTGCGAACTCACTTCTCCGGTAGGATAGTAGCGCTTGTATTCTCGCCGCAGATAGACACCTGGCAAGGCAAGGGCACGAACCTGCTCACCCAGGGCTGGATCGATGTGCCTGCGAACATATAAAAATTCACGACGTGAATTACTATTTATTTTGTCAACCAGATTTCCTGCCTTCATTGAAAGCACCCTGGCTAGCTCCGGGATGCGATCACGCTCTACAATCAATTCTGCAGGATTAACCCATACGGTATCGACCGGTGTACTAATCGCCAGCGGCTGCCCATTACGATCATAAATATCACCACGATGTGATGGCACAGAAACCACACGCAAATGACGCGCATCACCCTGCTGCTGGAAAAAGGCCTGGTTAATGACCTGCATATCAAGCGCACGCCACATCAGCCCGGCAACCGCCAGTACAAATACAGCCAGCACCATATAACGGCGCAACTGATAACGTGGTGTGTGATTCATTTTTTTCATTGTTTTATGTACACAACCTCATCAGCGGCTGGTAGCTTCATACTTAATCGTTTACGTGCAATACGCTCTATACGCCCATGGGCAGACCAGGCACTTTGCTCAAGCTGCAAACGACCCCACTCTATATTCAACACATCAATCTGCTTGTATAACTGCTGTAGTTCAACAAATAATTTTCGACTCTGGTGCTTGCTATAAATAACGGCTATAGCCGAGGCCATCACCAGTGACAATAAAGCCGCGACCATAATCAGCATCAATTTCACTGCAGACACTCCATCACCCTGAGCACGGAACTACGCGATCTCGGGTTAAGTTTTATTTCCTCTTCACCAGGCTTTATTGCCTTGCCGACAAGTCGATAGGGCACCGCAATATCACTTTGCATAATGGGCAGGTCTTTTGGCAATTGCGGACCACGCGCCATATCACGCATGAAGCGTTTTACAATTCGATCTTCCAGCGAATGAAAACTAATCACCACCAGTCGACCGCCCTTTGCCAGGCTAGCCGTGGCTGCCTCGAGTGCGCGCTCAAGAACGTCTAATTCACGGTTAATATAAATTCGGATAGCCTGGAAACTTCTGGTAGCAGGGTGTTTATGTTTTTCTTTTTTGGGCACCGCAGAACTAATTAAATTGGCTAACTGCACAGTATCCGTTATTGGTGCCTCACTTCTTGCCAGCAATATTGCACGCGCTATACGCCGCGCAAAACGCTCCTCTCCATAGCGTTTCAACACCATGACCAGGTCATTTTCTTCAACCTTCGCCAACCAGTCAGCAGCTGATTGGCCTTCTTCTGGATTCATTCTCATATCCAATGGTCCCGGCCTAAGAAAGCTGAAGCCTCGCGATGCATCATCCAGCTGCGGTGACGACACCCCGATATCCAGCAGTACCCCATCAACTTTATGCATTAATCCTCGCTCACTGATAACATCAGCTATTGATTCGAAATTGGCATACACAATTTCAAATCTCGGATCATCACCAAAACGCTGAGCTGCGACTTCAATGGCCTGTGGATCCTGATCTATTGCCAGCAAGCGACCTGTTTCACCCAGGCGATCAAGCATCGCCTTTGAGTGCCCGCCACGACCGAAGGTTGCATCCACATACACGCCATCCTGCTTTATTGCTAAACCGTCCAGCGCCTCCCTGAGCAATACCGGCCGGTGCTCGTGTACACCGTCCATTACAGGGATAAATTTTCTAATGCTGACGGCATGTCGCCTTCATCAGCATCTACATCAGCCAACCAGACATCCTGATTATCATTCCAGGTCTGCTCATCCCATATTTCAAACTTTTTACCCTGGCCAATAAGTACACATTTCTTGTCCAGCCCCGCATAGTCCCTCAGCATGGTTGGCAGCAGGATTCGACCCTGGGAATCCAGCTCTACCTCTGTTGCGTGCCCCACAAGGAGTCGCTGCAATAGACGCGCCTGCTTATTCAGGCTCGGCAGACCAATAAGCTGGGCCTCGATGATTTCCCATTCGTGCTGGGGATAGACAAGCAGGCATCGGTCACGATCAACCGTCACAATTAACCGGCCACCGCACCCCTCTGCCAATCGTTCACGGTAACGGGCAGGTACAGCCATGCGACCTTTCGCATCAAGAGCCAGATTGTTTATGCCACGAAATACCATTTGAACCTATTCAACCCCACATTTATCCACTAATCCCCACTTTGCATAACTATAGGTACCACCACCCACCACTGTCAAGCAAAATTCAGACTGATTTAGGGTGAAAAAACCTTATATGACAGTAACTTACAACAGAAAGCATATGACGCAGACAGGGACAAAGCGGAGAAAAACATAGAACTCAATGAGTTAAAAGATAAAGCTAGAATTTACATTAAGTACCATCGAGACTGGGAGAATTTAGTAAAATGTGACGGGATTAAAAATAAGAAGTCAGCCTGTAAGCCGGGTTCTGTCCAGCTTGCGCTGGGGCAATCATTCATCTGGGATGTATATCGCTACACACCTCAAGCAACCTACCCGGGAGCAGCGCGGGCCGCGCCATTGCTCCCCTATTTGGTCTTGCTCCGAGTGGGGTTTACCCTGCCACAACAGTTACCTGCTGCGCGGTGCGCTCTTACCGCACCATTTCACCCTTACCTGACTATTCAATTGAATAACCGGGCGGTATATTTTCTGTGGCACTGGCCGTGGGCTCACGCCCCCCAGGTGTTACCTGGCACTCTGCCCTATGGAGCCCGGACTTTCCTCCCCCCGGCCATTCAATAATTATCGAAATGTAATAATCGATAACTATTGAATGACCGAAAAGCAATTGCCCGGCTGACTTCTTGGCAAAGAATATATCACAGCACGGGAAATTATTAAGTATTTTTATTTTGCCACGACTCAAGCCACGATGGCACATCCTCAATCGGCATCGGCCGCGCCAGGTGATACCCCTGGGCAACATCACACCCCAGGCTCTCGAGCTTGTCGAGTATCGACTGGGTCTCGACACCTTCGGCGACAACTTTCATATTCAGGTTATGCGCAAGATCAATCGTCGATTCGACAATCGCCTTGGCCTCAGCATCATCCTCCATACGCATGACAAATGACTGGTCAATTTTCAATTCAGAAAAGGGCGCCCTGTATAACTGCACCATGGAAGAATAACCCGTTCCAAAATCATCAATTGAAAGCTGGTAGCCCTTCATCCTTAATCGGGTCAGGCTATCAAGTGACTTGGTTAACTCTTCCATAACTGCTGACTCAGTAACCTCGAGAATAATCTTTGAACAATCGGTAAAATCATGCTTCTTGGCAATGCCAAAGAGCTTTTCAGGCAAGCCCAGGGATATAAACATACCTGCAGTCATGTTTATTGAAACTGACTGCTGCAATTCATGCTTCTTCCAGTCAATAACCACCTGCTCGAACAACTGCCAGGTCATTTGATTAATCAAACCTGAGGACTCTGCAAGCGGTATAAAATAATAAGGCGCCAATATGCCGCGCTGCGGATGATTCCATCGCATCAACACTTCAAAACCAACCACTTGTTTACTACTAATTGAAACCTGGGGCTGATAATAAGGTATCAGCTGACTATCATTAACAGCCAACTGAAGCTCATCAATTTTTAATGTATTAGGCTCAACCACAGAAGCCACATCTAATTTATGATTTTTAGCTCTTATGAGCTTCACGTCATTAAGTAACTTTCTAAGCTCATGCGGATGAAATGGTTTTTGCAGTGTCCCTATAATATTCAAACCATGCTCATAACCAAGCTCTCGTGCCGAGTGCAATACACTCTTATCAACACCACTAATTAATATTATTGAAGATCGACTTTCCATGCCGGCTAATAACCGGATAATCTCAACGCCATCCATATCAGGCATCAACAAATCCAGGACAATCGCATCAGAGGTATCATCATGACGTAAAATAAACTCTGATGCATGCTTAAAATGAGACACTTCAAAACCCATACCAATTGCAACTTCAGAAACAAACTCACCCATACTGACTTCATCATCTAGAACAATAAGTTTTGGTTTCAAGGCATAAGGAACCACTTCCTCCTGCGAGACCTCCAATAAAGCGAGCGCTTTCTCGATTACCGCTTCATTGCCAGAAATATATTTACCGTAATCCTTATCCATCCCCATAATATGCTCATTCAACCAATGCCTGAGAAAATCAACGGCAGCCACATGATCAAAACCATATGGACTCTGACGATATACATTTAACAAATCAACAACCATCTTCATTAACATTTCATGGACACGTCTATGATTATCCAGATTTGGGTAATTACAGGCTTCCATCAAAGCTTCTTCGCGCATAAAATGATACTTGGTATACGCCTCCAATGACCCAAGAATCGCATCTGCTTCTACACTCACAGTCATATCATCTATAGCAACACGATAGGCATCGAGCATTTTGAATAATTTATCATGATCATCATCAATTATGGCATAACCCATCTTATAACAATCGTTATCGTTATTATTTTCAACAGAAACCACGTCATCCTTTACATTTTCGACATGGACATCCAGTACCGTCTTAACTGCGGAATACAACTCAGACTTATTATATGGCTTGGACAATAACACAATATTTTGAGATTCATGTCTGGAATCATCACCCGTAAACCCTGACGTCAGCAATATTTTAATTTCGGGATTAATGGCACGCACTTTTTCTGCCAGGTCATATCCACTCATACCACCAGGCATTATTACATCAGTAAACAACAGATCAACTTTGGCGCCTGATTCGATTAATGAAAGCGCACTACTGGCACTATCAGCCTGAAGTGTTTTGTAACCAAACATTTCGAGGAACGCAACAGCAAGCACCCTCAACTCATCCTCATCGTCGACAACCAGTATAGTTTCACCATGAGCATTACCATAATCTTTACTACCATCTTCAAGCACAGCCCCAGCTTTAGGAGAATCATTTTTATACCGCGGCAAATATATATTGAAAACCGTCCCTTTATCAGCACTGGAATCAAAAACAACCACGCCACCAGAACGCTTCACAAAACTATATACCATAGACAGACCTAGACCGGCCGACTTACCATTTTCCTTAGTTGTAAAAAATGGTTCAAACACTCTTTCCCAATCGTCATTACTTATACCGAAACCTGTATCAGCAACATCAATTCTTATATAATCACCGGAATCAAGCCCTGGAAAACGTAACCCACGATCATGATTCATTTTATAATTTTCTGCCGTAATCGACAGAACCCCACCATTAGGCATAGCGTCGCGTGCATTTAACACCAGGTTAAGTAATGCCTCTTTAAACTCACCTGGATTAACCTCTACAGGCCATAAATCATCCGCAAACTGAAACTTTATTTCTATATCTGGTGTTACTGAGCCAACAATGAGATCAGTCATACCTTCTATTGCCTGCCCCACATCTAGCAGCTCTTCTTCCATTTGATGTTGACGAGAAAAATTTAATAAGCTACGCGACAGATCAATACACCGCCGCGTTGCTTTTGTAGCAAGCTCTACCCAATGATGGGGCTTTTCACTACCCTCTGTATATTCTTCCAGAAAACTCAGGTAGCCCTGTATAACACCAAGCTGATTATTAAAATCATGGGCAATACCACCAGTTATCTTACAGACCGCATCCATCTTCTGTGAACGTCGCGTTATCTCATCTAAATACTGCTTATCTGTAATATCGAACATGAAACCCTGGAGCAAAACAGGCTTATCATTTTCCATAAAAACTTTTACATCGACATGAATCCAGCAGATCTCTCTATTTGAATTAATCATTCTATATTCAAGCTGATGGGTATTATTCGACGCGGTCGACGAGCTATAACTCTTTATTACACTTTCCCTGTCACCCGGATATATATGCTCTAGCCAAAAATCTTTCTTATACCACTCAGACAAAGGGTAACCCAGTATCGTCTCTGCCTGCGGACCGATATACGTTACTTGCCATGATTCAAGATCAAGCGTCCATGGAATTGCTGTTGACGACTCAATAAATCGCCTATAACGATCTTCAGTATTAATCGAATTTCTCCCTATCCATAGCCTGATCTAGTAAACACTGAACCGCATCAGATATTGTTTCCACAACAGAAAGCCCAACCTCAATACTATTGCAAACATATCTTTTATTTTCATTATTCATAAAAATGCAAAAACACTTTCCATTATTATATCCACTTATCAATAAATAAAACTATTGAAGCGTACTACATATTAAATTTATTCATACTTCTAACAGGAGAAACCAGCAGGCAATCCATTCATTAAATAGCTCTTATAAAATATAACAGCTATTCTTCAGTAAATTCATTTTCAACCGGAACATCAACAGCATTCCCCCACTCTGAATAACCAGCAGCATATCCTTTGAGATTCTCAAAGCCCAGCGACTTCAACGCCTCATAGGTATGCGCAGATCGAAAATGCGTCTGGCAATAAACTATAATTTCTTTTTCAGGGACAACC
>JAOUMO010000076.1 GCA_029881425.1 Gammaproteobacteria bacterium | reverse complement strand
CTTCACTGGACGATGAAACGCTCGAGCACATTAAACAACTCAGCCAACAACGACTCGAGACTATGGTCAACGACATCCACCAAAAAAGGCAACTACCCGCATGGGGCGATGAAAAAAGCTGTCGTTACTGTGACCTGTCGGGACTCTGTCGCAAACAGATGTTTGCTGCGAATAGCACAGCCGTTTAAAGCATAAGCGGCCGTGCTATTGATTTAGATTCAATAGAATACTGTGTACCTAATTACTATTCCACGGCATAGACTTCACCACCGACAGTATTAAAGATAACCTTACCGCTGGCTATCACGGGTGAAGAATAGATCTTGTTATCTACTTTATATTTCCAGCGCTCAGAACCATTTTCTATATTCATCGCATAGAGATAACCATCCGTACTACCTATATACAGAGTATCTGATGCGATAACAGGTGATGAATAGATAGAGCCTGCCGTTTTATACTCCCAGATTCGGGCACCGGTTTTCTGGTCATAGGAATAAATATAGGTATCGGCACTGCCCAGTAAAACGGCACCTTCATAAAGCGCTACAGAGGCAAAAACTTTACCTGCGGTTTTTTTGCGCCAGATCTGCTGTCCCGTTTGAATATTAACGGCATACACATATTTGCTATCACTGCCGAAATAGACCTTACCATCCTTCACCGTTGGTGATGAATATATACGGTTGCGTGTTGGGAATTTCCACTGCTCCTGCCCCGTATCCTTTCTAATTGCCCTGAGGTGACCATCAAGCGTACCCACGTATATCATATTGCCTGCAATGGCCGGTGAAGTATAAACACCGCCCTTGGTCTCAAAACTCCAGATCTCTGCGCCCGTGCGGGCATTTACCGCATAGAGTTTTTTATCTTCACTGCCGAAATAGACCACGCCATTCGAAATCGTGGGCGCCGAATACACCATACCACCGGTCCTGAATTTCCATTTCATTTCGTGGCTATCCGTATCAACCGCATACATATAACCATCCCAGCTGCCGACATAAACCGTACCACCACTGACGGCTACGGCGGCCTCGATATTACCGCCGGTTTTAAATTTCCATTTCATCTGACCATTTTCCAGGTCCAGGGCATAGAGATAACCATCCTTACAACCAAGATAGACCGTATCATCGGCAACGATGGGGGATGAATAGACCTTATCGGGGGCAGTAAATTTCCACGCCAGGCGGTTCAGTTGTTTAGGGCCTGATTCACTGGAAATACCGCTGTGCATGGGATCGATACGGAACATGGAAACACCGCCACCACAGGCAGTGACAAAAAGCGCTATGACTAAAATTGAACCAAACTTAAAGCCCCTGATCATCATTTTTCTCCAGATAGGTACATTTTGAATTTAAATTATTTATTGTGGATAGACCCTATCCAAAAACTATCAGGATATCAATGTTTTAAGAAAGAAAACTATGATCTATTCACTATCGGGATGGTTATGCCTGCATTTACCGGCATTACATAATAATTCATAGGCAATGGTATCCGCGCATTCAGCCACGTCATCGACAGCGGGCACTTTACCCCAGAGTATGACTTCATCACCCGGCTTTACCGAATCCACACCCCGCAGGTCAATCGCAATCATGTCCATGGACACACGTCCCAGCAGCGTCACCATCCGGCCACCAATGGATACTGGTGTTCCCGTTGTGGCATGGCGAGGGTAACCGTCACCGTAACCAATCGCAACCAGGCCCACCGGCATATCTTCCGGACAGGACCAGAGATGCCCGTATCCCAGACACTCGCCCGCCTTTAATTGGTTGATCGCAATCAGTCGTGAGCCCAGTTGCATCACCGGCCTGAGATCCAGTGATGCCGCAGATCGCCCGGCAATGGGTGATGCACCATAAAGCATGATACCCGGTCGCACCCAGTCTCCCTGCGCCTCGGGAAAGGCAATCAGCCCGGCGGAATTTGCCATACTGGTGCGGGTGCCCAGTTGTTCTGCCAGTTGATTGAAACAGTCGATTTGCTGCTGGTTAGATTCATGCGTGGGCACATCCGCATTGGCAAAGTGGCTCATCAAGCCCATTAACTGGATCGATGATTTTGCCGCCAGTCGCTGCCAGATACCGACCACATCCTGTGGCTGTATACCCAGGCGACCCATCCCCGTATTGACCTTGAGCCATATAGAGAGCGATAAGGCACTGGCCTCAATTAAGCCGGCCTGCCAGTCCTGGTGAACCACGGGCATAATATCCAGCTGCGCCATTTGCTCCAGCTCATGCAGGTTATTGAAGCCCTGGAACACCAGCAGCGGCTTATCGATACCGGCATCACGCAGTGTGCGTGCCTCAGCCAACTGCGCCACCGCAAAGGCATCGGCCTGATGCAAGGCCTGCGCCACCTGCAGCATACCGTGACCATAGGCATCGGCCTTGATCACAGCCATGATACGGCTCGAGGGCGCCAGTTGTTTTACACGCTGGAAATTGTGCTGCAGGGCTGCAAAATCGATCACTGCACGTGCCTGACGATTCATCTAGTGAGCCTCGGGACTAACCTGTTGGGTAATACGGCAGTGTTTGTTTGCCTGGTGTGGGGCTTAGTCACTGTCATAACGTATGCGGGGCGCTCCTAGAAACCTTCGGAGGAGTGAATTTCAGGAATATAATTTTCGAACTTGGTGAACTGCCCCTGGAAGGTGAGGCGTGTCGTGCCAATGGGACCATTACGCTGCTTGCCGATAATGATCTCGGCGACGCCCTTATCCGAACTTTCCGGGTCATAGACTTCGTCACGATAGATAAACACGATCAAATCCGCATCCTGCTCGATCGCACCTGACTCACGCAGGTCCGACATCACCGGGCGTTTATTGGGGCGCTGCTCGAGGCTTCGATTAAGCTGCGAAAGGGCAATCACCGGCACTTCCAGTTCCTTGGCCAGGGCCTTGAGGCTGCGTGAAATTTCTGAAATTTCGGTGGCCCTGTTTTCCGAACTACCGGAGACCTGCATCAACTGTAAATAATCGATCACGATCAGGCCCAGTCCATGCTCACGCTTCAGGCGCCGTGCCCTGGCTCGCAAATCGGTAGGCGATAGCGCCGGTGTATCATCGATAAAAATCTTGGCCTCGGAGAGTATCGATACAGCCGAGGTTATGCGTGGCCAGTCATCATCCGTCAACTGGCCGGTACGTAAACGGTGCTGATCGATACGCCCCAGGGATGAAATCATACGCATGGTCAATGAGGGACCCGGCATTTCCATACTGAATACCGCCACTGCCGTTTGCTGGGCTATGGCTGCGTTTTCTGCAATATTCATGGCGAAGGTGGTTTTACCCATGGAGGGACGGCCAGCCACTATGACCATGTCGCCCTTTTGCAGGCCGGTAGTCATCTCATCAAAATCGGTAAAGCCGGTCGATACACCGGTTACATGCCCTTCCTGCTCGAACAGGTAATCGATCTGTTCAACCGTTTTGGCGAGCAGCGACTTCATACCCACGAAACCATTGCCACGGCGCGTGCCCTGCTCGGCAATTTTGTAGACATTCCGCTCGGCTACATCCAGCAGCTCCTTGCTATCACGGCCTTCCGGGTTATAGGCACTACTGGCAATATCCGTACCGATATCGATCAACTGGCGCAGTACCGAGCGCTCACGCACGATATCCGCATAGGCCTGGATATTGGCCGCGCTGGGTGTTTCCTTGGCGATGCGTCCCAGGTAGGCAAGGCCACCCGCATCGTCCAGCTCATGGGTTTTACCCAGTTCATCGGACAGGGTAATAACATCGAACGGCAGGTCATTGGCTTCGAGCCGGGCAATAGAACGGAAGATCAGGCGGTGATCCCGGCGATAAAAATCCTCTTCACAGACGCGGTCAGCAATCTGCTCCCAGGCACGCTTGTCCAGCATCAGGCCACCCAGCACGGCCTGCTCGGCCTCGATTGAATGAGGGGGTACTTTCAGCCCCTGTGTGGCGTCGGCGACCTTGAAATGGTCAGTATTCTGATAAAGGATGGATTCCGGCATAATAATAATTTTTTAACGCTATTTCTGAATAGGCAGAGTGCCATTTTAAACCAATGAGTTCAATAAAAAACGGGAGGATTTTTAAAAGATATTTTCCGCAAAGCAACGCAAATAAAAGACCTGAATATATACAAAAAATAAACACCGGACAGAGCATCAGCAGAATGCATTTTTAGCAACAATTAGCGTTCATTCGCGTTCATTTGCCGACTTTTTCCTGAGTCTGAAACCAAAAAAGCGCGACACAGTACCCGCCTCTAGCCAGTACCGTAACGCGCTTCTGGTGAAGATAAAAGCCTGGGGCTTATTCTTCGCCGATAACCGTCAATTTAAGAACCGCATCGACATCGGTGTGCAAATGAAGGTCGATATCATAAGTACCCGCCAGGCGAATCGCGCCATTAGGCAGACGTACTTCTTTCTTCTCCAGCACAACACCGGCAGCGGTAACTGCATCAGCAATATCTGCATTGCCTACTGAACCGAACAGTTTGCCTTCCGTACCTGATTTAGACGTAATAGACACTTCCAGCGCTTCCAGTTGTGCTTTACGTGCTTCAGCTGCAGCAAGTGTTTCAGCCGCTTTGGCTTCAAGTTCTGCACGGCGCTCTTCCAGTTCCTTGATGTTGGCTTCAGTCGCAACTTTGGCCTTACCCAGTGGCAGCAGGAAATTACGAGCATAACCGGCTTTAACTTTTACCATATCACCCAGGGTACCCAGACGATCAACCTTTTCTAACAAAATGACATCCATCTTTCATGCCTCTTCAATAAATTTATTGTGTTGTCAGACGCCTGCGAATATCAACCCAGGTGTCTGTTAATCCAAATACCGCCAATGGCAAAATCACCAGGTGCGGTAACATAAATATCATTACATACAGTGCAAACAACCAGCCAGTAGCAAACTGCCGCAGATCCATAATGCCGTGTACCACCGCCATACCCTGTAACAGGTAGAGCGCCAGTACGACCATTGCTAACATCGTCAGTAATGGCAATCCGGCCAGTGCCGCCAGCAATAATATAACCGTTGCCACCAGGGCCGAAGTTTTGCTTAAACGGAGCTGATTGAACTCCTCGCGCAAACCCCCCGGGTTATACAAGGCTGCCTGCCACCATCGACCCAGCAACAGGCTGAGCATAGTCCCTATTACCATGCCTGTTGCCAGTAAACCCGGCAATAAAGCCAGCACGATATTAACGGCGTCTGTCAGTTGCTGTTTTGCTGCTTCGGTAGGCTGCTTATCTATGGCCGGCTGAATAATTTCAACAAAACCCTGGGACAGCTCCGATTGTGTATCCGGTATAAATAACTGCAATACCAGCACCATCAACAAACCCATTACAGCAGTTAGTTCCAGGCTTACTGATAGCAACACGGTTTTTCTTAATACCGCGGCTACCAGCCACACGGGCAACCATAACAACAACACTATACCAACAGCGAGCAACGGTGTTCCCAGTACCAACCAGCCCAGTAACATGCTGGCTAATCCTGCCAGTGTAATCAGCTGTGCACCTTTATTAATACCAAGATGCAGTACTACCAGGGCAACAACGCCACCACTCACCCATGCCATGGGTGGCAACAGCAACGCCAGTATGGCGCTTGCTGCCGCAACGAGAGCAGCCTGGCTGGGGCCGGCCATGATAAATCTGGCCAAGGCAATCATTAATTGATTATCCCTGCTCGTTTACAAGATCAGGTAACTTACTGGCTATCAGAATATGACAGCAGAGCAAGGTAACGCGCACGCTTTACAGCGGTAGTTAACTGACGCTGATATTTGGCCTTAGTACCTGTAATACGTGCAGGTACCAGCTTGCCACTTTCACTGATGTAATTTTTCAGCAGGTTAAGGTCTTTGTAGTCACACTCTGTAATGCCTTCAGCAGTGAAACGACAGAATTTTTTACGACGAAAATAAGCCATGTGTATTCTCCTGTTATATCCGGTTATTCAGCTGCTGCTGATTCAGCGGCATCATCATCTGCTACGTCAACAATTGCTTCATCAGCATCTGTATCCGCATCGAACCTTTTAGGTCTTTCTTTCTCTTCGGTCTTAACCAATGGAGAAGGCTCTGTAATTGCTGTTTTGCATTTAACAACCAGGTTACGCAGGACGGCATCGTTGAAACGGAATGAAGATTCAAGCTCATCCATTTCTGTGCGGCCACACTCAACGTTCATCAGAACATAGTGTGCTTTATGAATTTTATTGATTGGGTAGGCAAGCTGACGGCGACCCCAGTCTTCAAGACGGTGGATCTTGCCACCTTCAGACTCAATGATTCCACGATAACGCTCGATCATTGCAGGCACCTGCTCGCTCTGGTCTGGATGAACCAGAAATACTATTTCGTAATGACGCATATTGCGCTCCCTACGGTTAAAGCCCCCTACAAATTATGCAGTGGAGCAAGGAGTTAATGGAGCGCGCATTCTACTAGCGAAACAGGGGAAGAACAAGCCAGATAGCTGATTTTATCGGGATTTCCTCGATATAGAGCCTCAAAAATACAAAAAACATTGAATTGGGGTCATTTAGCCCTGTTTACGGGTCATCCACCGCTGGCTAGTGGGCACCCTGCCCCTTCATCATCTGGTGATCATCCTGCCTTAGCCGCTTCCATTCAGCGGGTATGGTATAGCGAAGAAATTTCTCAAAGCCATAGGCTGGAAACTGCCGGGTCATTTCCGCCTGTATGGCGGTCGTATCGGCGGCTGTAATCTCGCCGCCCGTATAAAACCTGGCCACCGCTGACTGCAGGGCCTGCAGGTAATTTTTCTGTTGGGTGAGTAATTTTGTAGCATTCATCGAATAGCCACGGCCAGGGTGGATAACCTTTGCCCTGATGTTGTCGCTGATTTCATCCAGCCGCTCCAGCCATTGAACCGTATCACCACCGGGCCAGGCATGTGACTGGTGGGTAACCAGTGCACCGGTAAACAGGTGGTCGTCTAACTCAATCAATACATGTGCCGGGCCCAGTGCCTGGCGAATAACATAGGCCTTTAGATCCAGCCCAGCCGCACTAAACACTGTGGTTTTTTCCCAGGCGACTTCAGGTAATACCAGGCTATCCGGATAGTCAGGCTTGAGTCGCTGGTAAAATATTGGCCAGGTCTTATTGTGTGCCTCGGCAATGCCATCAACCACCTGCCTGGCACTAACAACTTTGATCCCTTTTGCCTGCAGGGCCTGCACGCCATTGAAGCGTTCGACACTGGCGTGCAGCACGATAGCCAGCACCACTTTTTTACCCGTATAACTTTCGGCAATATCCACTGCCTGCAGGGCCTGTGAGGGTAAAAACTGGGTATCAATTAAAACAATGCCCTCAGGGCCTTCGATCCAGAAACTATTACTACTGTAGGCGGTTTCAGGCGCCGTATATTGCCCGATCACGTAATCGTTATGTAATCCCTGGTCTGTGCTGGAACAGGCAGACAATACAATGCTTAAAAAAAGTAAGGCCTGTTTTTTAAAATTCATTTTTATCCCTGTATCGCTTATTCGCGACGCCAGATAGTTTCCGCACCCTTATCTTCGAGCGCAATCCCCATCGCTTTCAATTGATCACGAATGCTATCCGCATCGGCCCAGTTTTTATTTTGTTTCGCCACGATGCGCTGCTGGATTAAAGCCTCTATCTGGGTGTCATCCATGGTGCTGGATGAACCACCACTTTGCAGGTAATGACTGGGATCATCCTGCAGTATACCCAGCACGGCACCCAGCTGTTTTAATGTAGCAGCCAGTGCCGAGGCCTTACTGGCATCGGTATCGCGCACCTTGTTTAGCTGGCCAGCAATATCAAAAAATACAGCAACGGCCTCGGCGGTATTAAAATCTTCATTCATCGCCTCGTTAAAACGCTGTATATATGGCGCACCGATTTCACCGGGTTCGGTCAGTGGTACATCACGCAATGCAGTATATAGGCGACTCAATGCCGCACCTGCACTGTCGAGCATTTTATCGGAATAATTCAGTGGACTACGGTAGTGGCTGGCGAGGATAAAATAACGCACATCCTCTGCACGATAACGCTCGAGGATTTCTCGCACCGTGAAAAAATTACCCAGTGACTTGGACATTTTTTCATCATCTATGCGAACAAACCCATTATGCATCCACAGGTTCACAAACTTCTCGCCGGTACTGGCTTCTGATTGTGCAATCTCATTTTCATGATGGGGAAACTGTAAGTCCTGGCCACCGCCATGGATATCAAAATGATTACCCAGGCAACAGGTGGACATGGCAGAACATTCTATATGCCAGCCGGGACGCCCCTTGCCCCAGGGAGAATCCCAGGAGGGCTCATCGGGTTTTGCAGCCTTCCATAAAACAAAGTCCAGGGGATCTTGTTTATTTTCATCAACCGCAACACGTTCACCGGAACGTAGCTCATCTATTTTTTTACCCGATAATTGTCCATAACCCTCGAACTTACTAACGGAATAATAGACATCGCCATTACTGGCGGCATAGGCAAATCCCTTGTTTTCCAGTGTTTCAATCATGTCGATAATATCCGACATCGAACTGGTCGCACGTGGTTCTTCATCGGGAGGCAACACACCCAGCGCCTCTGCATCGTCATGCATGGCCTGGATGAAACGTGTCGTCAAATCGTCAATAGTCTCGCCATTTTCATTGGCACGACGGATAATTTTGTCATCTATATCGGTAATATTACGCACATAGGTTACATCATAGCCCAGGTGTTTCAGGTAACGTGTCACCATATCGAACACCACGAGTACACGGGCATGACCCAGGTGACACAGGTCATAGACCGTCATGCCACAGACATACATTCGTACCTTGCCCGGCTCGATGGATTTAAATTCTTCTTTTTGATTGGTATAACTATTATAAATTTTCAGCATAATTTAAGACAAAAAATTAGTGACAATGGCACAGGTCCATTACCTGTTCAAAACGAATTCGCGCCTGATCAACACCTATCAGCTGCAAAACCTTATCTAAATCCGGACCGTGTAACAGGCCCGTCAGGGCAATACGAATCGGCATATATAATTGGTGATTATCGGCACCCGTTTTCTCGCGGATATGGCTAATAAAATAATCATAATCTACACCATGCTCTTCAAGTGCTTCTGTGGCCGCCTGGTAGAAATCATGACCGGCTTCGCAGACAACAACATGACCTTCTTCATCGTGTGACAGTTTATCCGTACACAAACACTCGGCCCAGAACAGGGCTTCATCGGCAGATTCGATAACGGGTTTTATGGCATCAATAAACAGGCTTTTTTGATTATCAGGTACAATAGCATGGACCTGTTCACCCATTTGCTGCCACAGCTCCCCATCATCATTATCTAGCATACGCCCTATACCCCCTGCCTATAAAACACCGTGTATATTCGATGGCAAATAGTAGCAAAAATCAGGGTATAATTGTTTTTTTATTTATCAAATCCAGGTTTTACTATGATCAAGGTTTTATTTGTTTGCATGGGTAATATTTGCAGGTCCCCTACTGCTGAAGGTGTATTCCGCCATATTGTTGAACAGGCTGAGCTGGGGGATAAAATCCATATCGACTCTGGAGGTACCCATGCCTATCACGTGGGGAATGAGCCCGATCAGCGCGCACAGGCAACAGCACTAAAGCGTGGTCTTGATTTGAGTAATCAACGGGCACGGAAAGTAAAAACCAGTGATTTTGAAGAATTTGATTACATCCTTGCAATGGATGCCAGCAACTACGCCGAGCTTGAAAACATTTGCCCCAGGGGGGAAGAAAATCGCCTGAGTCTTTTCCTTGAATTTGCCAATGGTGTCAGGGAGCGGGAAGTACCTGATCCCTATTACGGTGGAGACCAGGGCTTTGAGCATGTATTTGATCTGGTTGAAAATGCATCACGGGGACTGCTTGAAGACATCCGCAGTAAACACAAGATCTAATGCAAACAACACCGGCATAAAAAAGGCAGCCACATGGGCTGCCTTTTTTATTTATGCACAGCTTAAAGATTAGTTATTATCTTTAGTCGTATCCACAACCTGTGCAGGGGCAGTATCAGGCTTTGCTGCCGCAGGTCTTTCTGAAGGAAACTCCCATGGTTTAGGCTTAGGGGCCTCCTGTTTAGGGGCTTCCTGTTTAGGGGCTTCCTGTTTAGGGGCCTCCTGTTTAGGGGCCTCCTGTTTAGGGACTTCCTGTTTAGGGACTTCCTGTTTAGGGGCCTCCTGTTTAGGGACTTCCTGTTTAGGGGCCTCCTGTTTAGGGGCCTCCTGTTTAGGGGCTTCCTGTTTAGGGACTTCCTGTTTAGGGACTTCCTGTTTAGGGGCTTCCTGTTTAGGGGCTTCCTGTTTAGGGGCTTCCTGTTTAGGGGCTTCCTGTTTAGGGGCTTCCTGTTTAGGGCTTTC
>JAOUMO010000075.1 GCA_029881425.1 Gammaproteobacteria bacterium | reverse complement strand
CTTCCTGATCACCTGCGCATGCAGCACATTAAAGGGGGGCAAAATACTAAACACCTGGTAATCGAGATCAGCACAGTGCATACCCAGATCATTGACAGCCAGTATGCTATAGCCTGCTGCAACGGTAGGGCCACCACTACTGCAATCAGCCGGTGCATTTCTAACATCTCGCTCGGCCGTCATACCACCTGAATCGGCTCGTACGCGGCAGGGCACTACAGTCGGCTTTTCAATTTTAATCGACCATGAGCCATTGTCCTCTGTACGCGTACTTCCGAGTTGATTATTGCTGGCCGCATCCGAAATAATGACCTCGAGATTAGACTCACGCACGCCGCTACCCCTGATACGTAACTTTTTATCCTCGGCATCCCAGTAGGCCCTGCTGATACTTAATTCAGTATCAGCAAAACTTGCATTAATGGATAATAAACAGGAGGCTAATAAAAACAGGAGAGGCGTAAATAGGCTATCAGGTTTCGCTTTATTATTTTTGTAACTCATGGTTCATCCTCCATCGAGCTGTTGTTTTATAATATCTCCGTACATATGAATGTCGCGCGCACGGGCACGGCAAAGGTTAATGAATGCTCATTAAATTACTGTGATAACGATCAACGAACCTGAATTGATAATTAACCATATTCAAGTTATGGCAATATAGGGAATTTTTCCTGTCGCCAGGAATATGTCTTACGCGCGCTCAATTTGACGGGATTTTATGATGTGCAGTGACCTTAATAGAGCCACTGAAAACCTGTAGAGAAATAATCTCTGCCAGATATTTTATACGTTATACACCCAATCGATGAAATATCTTATTGGGATTCAGGGAAATGATTAATGATATACAGGTGTTCGGATCGAATAACGCTAAGTGGCAAGGGCGTCTCTAATTGTAAACCGGCATAGTTGTCATCAACACGAACCACCTGTCCACTCAGATCAAACTCCCTGCCATCGGGAAACTCTATGATCGCCATAAAAGTATCATCGATCATAAAGGCGGGATCATTATCAATTTTAACTTTTACCCCATATTCCGACACATCTTCTATCTCGTAATGATCCACATCTATTAGTAAGGAGGGGCGATAAGAGCGAGGATATGCCAGCCTGTAAAACTCTCGTTGTTTGTAATCATTCATTTGAAAAACCCTGGACAAGCTATTTATTATTTTTAAGCCTTTAAATTTATCAAGGCACTAACAGGCACCTGGATAAATAAAGCGATGATATATAATCAGTTTCTCATTATCGGGATAAAGTGTAATTAATTCTATTACCCGAACGGGTAGAAATCCGGGCAAGCTATTTGAATCCCTCTTGCTGCATTAGGCACTCCTAATATAGAAAGACTATTAATCCTTTTCAGCGGGTTCCATGCTGCAATCATGACAAAGAGATAAAAAAACACGGGACAGAAGGCCAGTCACTATATTAGAAAATCACCGAGTGCTTCTATGGCTTGTTGTTTTGCACCGTCATTCAGCAAAGGCCATTTGGCCACAGCCTGCACCTGCTTTTATAAGCAAACACCAAAAAAATCCTGTTAAGGATTTTAATTTAATTCTATTGATTTAAATTAACAGAATTTATGCTATTCATATCCAGCTCTTCCCTATCCACGCATAAAGCGCCTATAGTTACATATGGTGCTGGGTACTGTTTGACTAGCTGCCTGGATGCTGATGATATTCCGAGATCATTGCAGAAATCATCCACTCTAAACCAAAATTTCTACCGTCCGAACCCGGCTCTCTACCGTAAATCTGTTCATACTCTGGAGCATTATAAATGACACATACTGTTATATTAGGCGCTGGAATTGGTGGTTTACCTGCCGCTTTTGAATTAAGAGCCATATTAGAAAAACAGCATGAAATCACGGTCATTAACGCCAATGATTTCTTTCAATTCGTACCCTCTAATCCCTGGATTGCTGTCGGCTGGCGAGAACGCAAAGCTATCACTATTCCATTAAGCCCCATCCTCAAACGACGCAAAATTAACTTTATCGCTGGCTGGGTTGAAAAAATTGATGCCGATGCAAATACATTACAGCTTAAAGACGGTGAGGAAGTAAATTACGACTACCTCATCATCACCACCGGCCCGCGCCTGGCCTTTGAAGAGGTGGAAGGCACAGGCCCTGCCAACGGCTTTACACAATCAATATGCACCGTCGATCACGCCGAACAAGCCTATGCGGACTTTACCCGCCTGGTCGAAAATCCCGGGCCCGTCATCATCGGTGCCGCACCCTTTGCCAGTTGCTTCGGGCCAGCCTACGAATATGCCGCCATACTGGATACAGAACTATGTCGCCGGAAGATTCGTCACAAGGTACCCATGACCTTTGTAACCAGTGAGCCCTATGTCGGCCACCTTGGCCTGGGCGGTGTTGGTGACTCACGCGGCATGCTGGAATCCGAATTACGTAATCGCGGCATCACCGCCATAACGAATGCAAAAGTCACTAAAGTAGAACAGGGTAAAATGTTTGTCGACCAGCTTAATGAAAATGGCGAAGTTGAAAAGCAACATGAACTGCCTTTCCATCATTCCATGATCCTGCCTGCATTCAAAGGCGTTGATCCCGTCGTCGCCGTTGAGGGACTGTGTAACCCACGCGGGTTTGTCATCGTCGATGAACACCAGCGCAGCCCTAAATACACGAACATTTACTCGGCCGGAGTCTGCATTGCCATTCCCCCGGTAGAAGCCACGCCCGTACCTACCGGCGCACCAAAAACCGGGTACATGATCGAATCCATGGTGACCGCGATTGTAAAAAATATAAAAGCCGAGATAACCGGCTACCCGATTGCCTCTAAAGCAACCTGGAACGCCTTCTGCCTGGCCGACCTGGGTAATACGGGCGCAGCCTTCATTGCACAACCACAAATTCCACCGCGCAATGTAACCTGGTTTAAAAAAGGCAAGTGGGTACACCTGATGAAGATCTGGTTTGAAAAATACTTCCTCTACAAAATGCGTCGAGGCGTTTCTGAACCCTTGTTTGAAAAATTAGCACTGAAGATGATCGGGCTCGCAAAACTAAAGAAATAACCACGACAGACATACAGCGGGGCAACGAGTCATAATCTTGAAATTATGACCCTGCCCCCACTTTTATGGCATCACTGCAGCCGTACAGTAGTCGCCAGTGAGTTGAATTTACTGGGCCAATCTAACCTTAAACACACCCACTTCAACCGAACTAACCGATACCCTTTGCCCTGCCTGAATAACGTCAACACCCGCATCCTTATCAAGCACCACTTTCCAGTGAATGCCTGAATAATGGGTCGAACCCGGTTTATTCGCCGCAATATCACTATCGACAACAAACTCGTGCCCGACCAGATCGCTGCTGTTATCTTTTGTCGGGGGTCGATCACCCTGCAATCTTTTTAGTGGCCGCCACAGCAGCGTCGTAATAATCCCCGCACTAATACCGGTACAGGCAATACCCATAATCCAGGTCTGGGGTAGTATGCCAAAGCTCATGAGCAGGCCGGTTGTCAATGCGCCCAGGCCCGCAAACAAAAAAACACCCGTGGTAAAGCCCGTAATCACCTCGATAGCCAGCATAGCGAATCCAGCCACCAGCCAGAACTCGGCCTGGTGACTCACAATGTATTCAGTAATCATCATGGCCTCCTGTTACTGGCTAACGGCTTTGGTACTATTTAGGGTATTAATAATGGTCATGGCTTCAGCCACCACGCTGGCGGCATTGCTGCTGCTATCCGGTAACAACACCACCGTTGAATCTTTGGCAATAGCATGTTTTGCCTCGATGGCTTTATCCGCAAGATTCAGCTGGATCGCTTTTTGACCTTCCACTGTATTCGCCACCTGGCCAACCGTATCAAGTGCCTTTGCCTGCGCATCGGCCACAGCGATGATCGCCTGCGCCTCACCCTCAGCACGTAAGATCTGTTCCGCCTTGTCCGCTTCGGCAGCTAGCACCTGCGCCTGCTTGGCGCCTTCAGCCACATTAATAGCCGACTGCCGATTACCTTCCGATTCAAGGATAGTGGCACGTTTCTCACGCTCAGCTTTCATCTGGCGCTCCATCGCATCTAAAATAGTTCGCGGCGGCTCAATATCCTTAATTTCATAACGCATAACCTGCACGCCCCAGGGTTCTGAGGCCATGTTAATCGCATTCACTATATTGGTATTCAGGCTTTCGCGCTCCTCGAAGGTTTTATCCAGATCAATTTTACCAATTTCACTGCGCATGGTGGTTTGCGCCAACTGGGAAACGGCATAGACATAATGGTCTACACCATAAGATGCCTTGTAGGCGTCCAGTAATTTCAGATAGAGCACGCCATCCACCACCAGTGAAATATTATCTTTGGTAATCGCTGCCTGACTGGGCACATCAAAAGCATGTTCTTTTAATGACTGGTCATACGCCACTTTATCTATGAATGGGAAAAGCACATTTAAACCCGCGACCATGGTTTTATTGTACTTACCAAAGCGCTCTACCACATACGCCCGATTCTGTGGCACGAACTTGACGGAAGACTTCACCAGGATAACAATTAATACGGCCAGCCCTGTCCAAAAGTTAAAAATTACACCCAAAAAATCTTCGATACCCATGATTTAACCTCTTTCTATTTAGTTATTGAGTGAGAATAGCAGATTAGCCATAAGATTATGGGTAATTCGGCTACGCCCGCACAGCGCGGCAGGCTTTATTACCCTTAGTTAATGCCTTCACATTTTTTCAATCACATGCTCATGCAATTGATCAGGGTGTATATGCTCTTCTGACTGCGCAAAGTCACAAACGGAGATTCCTGCCTCATGTATGGCGTTATTATTGTTGCACAGCAGCGGGTGCCAGCTTAATAATTCTTTTCCTTCTGATAATAGTCGATAGGCGCAGGTCTCTGGCAACCATTTAAATTCGTCGACTTTTTCAGGGGTTAATGACAGACATATCGGCACTCGCTGTAAACGATGTTCATAATCGCGACAACGACAGGTTTCGATATCCAGTAAACGACAGGCCACGTTGGTCACATATACATCAAAGGTCTCATCATCTTCCAGCTTTATCAGGCAACACTGCCCACAGCCATCACACAACGACTCCCATTCATTTGTAGCCATTTCGGAAAGCGACTTAGTTTTCCAGAAAGGTAGTTCCATAGTTCCCTACAGTGTCTAGAGTGAATGTAAATAAACCAGACTATATGATCTTGAATACATCGTTAAACAATGAGCCGTGCATCATGATTAGCAAGTCGACATAAAAACAGGTAACAGGCCACGTTTAATAACTTAATCTGACTTAAATCGTATCCTGGATGCCATTATTTCACCGAACATCATCTATCGCAATAAATTACCGGCCATTAATTTTCATCTGGTATTTAACCTGAAATCCACTTAGTATTTCTGTAATGAGATACCGCCACATCGCAATACTGATAGTTTTTTTTAGCTTACTGTTGTCGGGCTACAGTGACACCACTATCGACACCCTCAGACAACAGGGTGAACTCATCGTGCTGACACGTAATGCGCCGACTACCTGGTATGAAGGCCGCGATGGTCCTGCAGGACCAGAATATGACCTGGTTACAAAATTTGCCGAGCAACATAATCTGAAAGTTCGATTTAAGATACTAAACAGTATTGATGAGATCATCAACGCGATACGTGCTGGCGAAGGCCACATTGCCGCAGCCGGACTCACGCACACCAAAGACCGGGAGCAGGACAACTTTATCTTTGGCCCGGACTACCAGGACGTACAGCAACAGGTTGTCTGCCGCCGCAATAATGGCAACCTGCCTGCAAGCCCGGCTGACCTGGTCGGACTGAAACTGGCCGTCATCGAAAACAGCAGTTACCTGGAAACATTAAGCAAGCTTAAAATTGATTATCCCGCATTGGAATGGCAAACAGTCACCGACTTCGATACAGAACAACTACTGGAACAGGTCTGGCGTAAACAATTTGATTGCACCCTGGCCGACTCTACTATCGTTAGCATCAACCGCCGCTATCATCCTGAGTTAGTCGTGGCTTTTTCTATTGGCGAACCCCAGGCAATGTCCTGGATCATTGCCCCCGAGTGGCGCAGCTTAACCTATGCCCTTGAAACATGGTTTGAACGCAGCGAAGAAAACGGCTTTCTCGCTGCGGTGCATGAACGCTACTATGGCCATGTTGAACTCTTCGACTATGTCGATATGCGCGCCTTTATTCGCCGCATTAACAAACGCTTGCCTGGCTATATCAACACCTTTCAGGACGCCGCGAAGAAACATGCTATTCCCTGGACCTTACTTGCAGCCCAGTCATATCAGGAGTCACACTGGCGCGCACACGCCAAAAGTCCAACCGGTGTCAGGGGCATCATGATGCTAACGCTCAACACCGCCAGGGCCGTTGGTGTCGACAGCCGACTAGATGCAACCCAAAGTATTTTTGGTGGCGCAAAATATCTATCCCGGATGATGCAACGCATTCCTGACAGCGTCCAGGGTGAAAACCGGCTCTGGTATGCACTGGCCGCCTATAACGTGGGATTTGGCCACCTCAAAGATGCGCAGAAACTGGCACTAAAACTTGGCAAAAACCCCAACCGCTGGGTCGACCTCAAAGAGGTCTTGCCGCTACTGGCACAAAAACAATATTACGCCAGCCTGCAACACGGTTATGCGCGAGGCACCGAGCCGGTGCTCTATGTTCAACGTATTCGTAATTATAGACAGGTGCTGGAACAACAGATAAAACGAAAAGCGGCACTGAAAAACACCACAGAAAAAATTAGCACTGCCTTAAACTAGTCAGCAACGCTCACTGATAAAAAAACTAACACTATTGTCAATTTGCAAACACCTGTTTCAAAATATCAGTTGTACGCGCAAGCGGATCTTTTCGAATACGTTTTTCTTCAAGTGCGATTTTTATAAACAGGCCATCTATGGCTTTGTCGGTAATGTACTGGTCAATATCTAGACTGTCTTTATCCAGGTATTTCGCCACAAAACCGGCCTTGCCTATCATGGCTTTATAGGCCTCGGTTACACCAACAGAATTAGTGGCTTTGTGTACCACGGGCTTAATCGCAATGCGCAGACGTGGCGAGCTATTATGTTTAAAATATTGTGTTGCCGCATCCGTCTCACCCTTGAGTATGCCCGCAGCATCTTTGACCGTCATCGCTTTCACCGCCTGCAATAATATATCCACGGTTCCGGGCACCGCTTCTTCCGCCGCATTATTCAGACTACTAATGAACGCATCTGCAAGCTTCTGCTGGCCTATTTTCCTTAGGCCCTTATCGACCTTTTTGAGTGCTTTAGGCATGGTAATCTTGATACTGGGATCTTTCAGGAACGCATTCTTTTGCGCCAGTTGTTTCACGGAACCTTCAACGCCCTGGCTAAGCGCCTGTTTCAGGCCTTCAATAATGGCGTCATCCGTGAGCGACGCCCCCTGGGTTCCCGCAGTTTTTTCTTTTACCGCGTCTTTTAAATCATTAACATAATCCTGCCAGCCAGCCTGTGTTAACTGGGGCAGGAGAAAAAATAACGTCAACAGGAGGCATTTACATCGAGTCATAGATCAATCGGGGTGCTGTCTGATAATTCACCTGTTCAGATATCTCGTATCAGGTTTCTGTTGAATCTGATTCTGCCTGCAGTTGTTTCGATGCCGGCGACTCACCTTTTGGCCATGCACCAAAAGGATATGGCTGGTATTCGCTATTAAACGTGAGGAACTGGACAATCTGGTAAATATAGCTAGCAAGTCCCTGCCCCAGCTTTAACAGGCGCTGATTATTCTTGCCGGTGAATAACTTGAGCAAAAACTGGAATACCACAACCGCAAAGATGACGACTTCTGCGAGGCTATAAAACAGCGCGAACATCAGCATGTATAAACCGCGGATCCATGTAGACTGTTGCTTCAGGTGGTCTTTAATTTCGTCATCCATCTCTAACTCCTTGCGTTAAGCTTTAGCCACTATATTTCTAATTATGCGCTTTTCTTATGGGTAAACAACATATTCATAACCATCGAGGCCTGTTGATCAACTTCCTTTTTAAGGTCAGACATATCATTAATGGCTAGACCGGTTATTTCCCAGCACAACGGATTAATGGCCAGGGTTTCAGGCGAGACCGGTATTTGTGCCAGTGCATTATTGGTGATCGCTGTCGCCATGTGGATAATCGCTGTTTCCAGTTTATACTCGACGGCTTTTTCTGGCTCAACATGAAATTCAGTAATGCCCCGCAGACTCTCGGGCAGCGTCCATTCACGCATTAATTCAGCGCCGACCTGTGCATAATCAAAACCGAGCACTTCTCGTTCGGCCATATAAAGATCAATATTCTGCTGTGCCGCCAGCGCCACAGCAGAAAGCGATGCTTCTGGCATTTTCTGGTACATCACCAAATGGCCTATCTTATGCAACAGACCCGCAATAAATGGTCTTTCTGTATCCAGGTCATCGCAGTGATAAGCCAGCAGGCGTGCGGTTACTGCACAGTAAACACCATTAAACCAGAAGTCGTAGATATTAAAAGAATCATTGGTGAAACCAGAAAAACTATCCACCACAACCGTAGCCAGCACCAGGTCATGCACCTGATCTATACCCAGTAAATTTACCGCATGGGTCATGGTATCCACTTTCGATGCCAGGCCATAAAATGGGCTATTTACCAGTTTCAACAGGCGTGCGGTTATTGCTGGATCATGCACGATGATCTGGGCAATATCCGACATCGATGAATGCGGCGACATAATAACGCTTCTTAAGCGAACATAAACATCCGGCAGGGAGATCAACTCTATTGAATCTTTAACCAGGCTTTGAGCTGTGTGCATAATATCTTCTTTATTTTTGTTAGTACGCATAATTGACTATCTGGCGACGGGCCTGTCTTAATGCATTAATCGTCATTTTATCACGATCACTATTTAAGCCTTTATCCGGCCTGTTTTCAAGGACTTTATTTCGAAAATTCAACAACTTATGCGCCATCAGCGAGGCAAATACTTTTTTCCCATAATTTATATTAAACTATGACCAATCACCCTACCCACGCAGCCCAGCCTTTTCTATCATGCCAATACATAAATACCTGGCCCAGTACCCCGCATCAGTAATTAGCCAGGTCGAGTCTCTCATCCATAACAACCAACTACAGCATTACCTGCTCGAACGCTATCCTGCGCCGCATAGCATTGCCAATGACAGCGACCTACGCACCTATGTACAGGCGCTAAAAAACAGGCACATGAAAAATTCACAGCCCTTAAGTAAAATTATTTATGATAACAAACTACATGTTGTACACAATGCGCTGGGGCTGCATAGCTATGTTGGACGCAACCATGGCGGTAAAATTAAAACCAGAAATGAACTACGTGTGAGCAGCGTGTTCAAAAATGCACCCGAGGCATTTTTGAATATGATTGTTGTCCATGAATTGGCACACCTGAAGGAAATAGAACACAACAGGGCATTCTATCGACTCTGCCTGCACATGCTACAGGATTACCATCAACTTGAATTTGATATGCGACTGTATCTTATCCAGCTTGAACTAGCCGGCTCTATATACAATTAGCCATCCTGCCCTGTTTATCTAAAATCAACAGTGATAGATTTTGCGCTTTATAGCGTCCTGACCGGCTAACAGCTCACATAAAAAAGGCCGACCCATATATTATTACTGGCCGGCCCCTTATTCGTTCAAATGAATATAGCTAATGATTTACAGGGCATCGATAACAGTATTCAATGTCGCACTCGGGCGCATAATTTGAGATACCTTTTGTTTATCCGGGCAATAATAGCCACCCAGGTCCACGGGCTTGCCCTGCACACTGTTTAACTCATCGACAATCTTTGCTTCATTACTGGTCAGCTGTTCCGCAACGGGAGTGAATATGGCCTTTAGTTCGCTATCGTCGTCCTGTGCGGCCAGTGCCTGTGCCCAGTACATGGCAAGATAAAAATGACTGCCGCGTGTATCCAGCTCACCCGCCTTACGTGACGGCGACTTGTCGTTATTCAGGAACATGCTATTGGCCTTATCCAGTGCCTGTGCCAGTACTTTTGCTTTAGCACTACTGGTTTTAATTGCCAGGTCTTCTATCGATACGGCCAGCGCCAGGAACTCGCCCAGTGAATCCCAGCGCAGGTGATTTTCTTCAAGCACCTGTTGCACGTGTTTGGGTGCCGAACCGCCGGCGCCGGTTTCAAACAGGCCACCACCGGCCAGCAGCGGTACGATCGATAACATCTTGGCGCTGGTACCCAGCTCTAAAATCGGGAACAGGTCGGTGAGGTAGTCACGCAATACGTTACCGGTGACCGAGATGGTGTCCTTGCCTGCCCTGACGCGTTCCAGTGTGTACTGGGTAGCTGCAATCGGCGAC
>JAOUMO010000074.1 GCA_029881425.1 Gammaproteobacteria bacterium | reverse complement strand
CACACCTTCCGCCACTCCTTCGCCACCCACCTGCTCGAATCCGGCTACGACATCCGCACCGTGCAGGAACTGCTCGGCCATGCGGATGTATCCACGACCATGATCTACACCCATGTATTAAACAAACCGGGCGTGAGCGTGAACAGTCCGTTTGATACGCTGGGGCTTTAGTACAACCGGTTTTGGCTGTACAAGGTGTTAATTTGCATACTCACCCCTGCCCCAGAAACTCCAAAATCAACGCCTCCTTCTGCTCACGACTCAATCGCCTGATGGCATACTCACGTTTACCCGCCGCCGATCTTGACTCGGCGGCTTCATAATAGGCGATGACCACCGGGCGCCGGGCCCGGGTGTATTTGGCGCCACGGGTATTACACTGGTTGTGTTCGTTGAGTCGACGTTCTACATCTTTGGCGACGCCTGTATATAACGTGTCGTCATTGCAACGCACGATATAGACATACCACTCACTCTTTTCTGGAGCTGATGCCACTTATTTATACCGGATTAAAAAACACAGAAAACGCGAATATAGATTATTAATGACCTGCCGCTTTTTTGCGTTCATTTGCGTTTTTCTTTCATCAGGCACGCGAAACAAATTCCTGGGTTTCTGTATTGACCTTGATGATATCACCCGATTTCAGGTATTCGGGTACCTGCACTATGAGGCCGGTGCTGAGGGTGGCGGGTTTGGTGCGTGCCGATGAGGATGCGGCCTTCATTGCCGGTGCACAGTCGACTATTTCGAGGCTGACACTGGCCGGTAATTCGATGCCGACGATGGCCTCGTCAATAATGAGTGCGTTGATGCCTTCCAGGTCCTCGGTCATGAACAGCAGTTCGTCGCTCACCAGTTCATCGGCCAGCGTGTGCTGTTCGTAGCTTTCCTTATCCATAAAGGTGCAACCGTCGGCATCACGGAACAGCAGCTGTACTTCGCGGCGTGAAATATCGACCGGGGTGATCACGTCATCGCCCTTGAAACTGCACTCGAATTTCTGTCCGCTCACGACATTGTAACCCTTGATCTTGTACAGGGTGTTACCACTGCGCGAACAGGCGGTTTGTACATGCAGCTGCTTTATCGCGATATTCTGGCCATCGTGTAAAAATACAACGCCACGTTTTAGCTCATTTGCTTTCATAAATAACTCAGATATTACAAAAAGAGCGCCTATTTAACCCCAAATCCACAGGATTTTTCCAGCAAAATCATCTAACATATCGGCCCGGTCAAAATTAGAGGTGCTGTTTTGAAGAATTTTATCCCCGGTCAACGCTGGATTAGTGATGCCGAACTCAGTATGGGCCTGGGCACCATATTGACGGTTGAGCATCGCACCGTCACCCTGCATTTCCTGGCGACAGGTGAAATGCGAACCTATGCCAAGCAGACAGCGCCCTTAACGCGCGTTGCCTTTAGCAAGGGGGACAAGATTACCAGCCACCTGGGCGACAGCATCATTATTGATACGGTGATTGAAGAGGCGGGCCTGCTGAGTTACCTGGGCACGGACGCAGAGGGCCATGACCTGCTGATCACCGAGGCGGAGCTGGATAACTTTACCCGCCTTAACCGCCCCGGTGAACGCCTGTTTACCGGCCAGGTCGACCAGGATAAATGGTTTGAACTGCGGTATAAAACACTCCAGAAACAAAACGCGCTGAGCCATTCTGATTTGCAGGGCCTGATCGGTGCACGCACCAGCCTGATACCCCACCAGTTATACATTGCCCATGAAGTGGCGAACCGTTATGCACCGCGGGTACTGCTGGCGGATGAAGTGGGCCTGGGTAAAACCATTGAAGCCGGCCTGATACTGCATCACCAGTTGCTTACCGAACGTGCACAGCGGGTGCTGATCGTGGTACCGGAGACACTGATGCACCAGTGGCTGGTGGAAATGATTCGTCGTTTCAACCTGTTCTTTAGTATTTATGATGAATCACGCTGCGAGGCGATAGAAGAAAGTGCGGGACTGGATAACCCCTTCCAGGCGGAACAGCTGGTACTGTGCAGCCTGGATTTCTTTAATGAGCATGCGCACCGCTTTGAACAGGCACTGGCCGGTAACTGGGATTTACTGGTGGTGGACGAGGCGCATCATTTACAGTGGAATACCGAGGGCAGCAGTAATGAATACGACATGGTGGCACAGCTGGCAGCGGTGACCCGTGGTGTACTACTGCTTACGGCAACACCGGAACAACTCGGCAAGGCGAGTCATTTTGCACAACTGCGCCTGCTCGACCCGGATCGTTTCCATGATTTTGACAGCTTTGTCGCCGAAGAAAAATCCTACGAGCCGATTGCTCATGTAATGGAGTTACTGCTGGCCGGTAAACCCCTGGATAAACAGGCGCTGGCACTGCTCAAACAAAACCTGTCGGCCGATGACCAGGGATTACTCGATGACCTGCAAAGTGACAGCCATCGCCAACAGATCATCGAACAACTGATTGACCAGCACGGCACCGGGCGTATTTTATTCCGTAATACCCGTGCCGCAGTGAAAGGCTTCCCGCAGCGGCGCATGACCGCTTACCCGCTGCCCTTACCCGAGGCCTATGCCCGTTGTTTGCAAGGCCTGCCACAGGATCTCGGCGCACAACCCCAGCTCGCACTCTGCCCGGAGATTGTTTACCAGGCACAACAGACAAAAACCTCGCCCCACTGGACAGAGATCGACCCGCGCATTAACTGGCTTTACGACAAGCTGCTGGCGCTGCATCCCGAAAAGGTGCTGCTGATTGCCGCCAACGCCAGTACCGCACTGGATATTGCGCATATTCTTACCACGCGAAAAGGCATACAGGCCGCGGTATTCCATGAAGGCCTGAGCATTATCGAGCGTGACCGTGCCGCCGCATTTTTTGCGGATAAGGATAAGGGCTGCCAGCTACTCATCTGTTCTGAAATCGGCAGTGAGGGGCGTAACTTCCAGTTCGCACATCACCTGGTATTATTTGATCTGCCCCTCAACCCGGACCTGCTCGAACAACGCATCGGTCGCCTCGATCGCATTGGCCAGGCGCATACCATAGACATCCACCTGCCCTGTTTGCAGGATAGTGCGCAGCAATTTATGGCCGACTGGTATGATCAGGGACTATCGGCATTTGAACACACCTGCCCGACCGGGCACACGGTTTTCATGCAGCTGAAAGATGAGCTTATTGATGCGATTATGCAACCGACTTCAACCCGTGATACACAGCGTGCACTGATCGAACGCACCGCGACCCTCAATAGCGAATTAAACCAGGCCATGCACCAGGGCCGTGACCAGTTGCTCGAATACAATTCATGCCGCCAGCCCTATGCCGGTGAATTACACCAGCGTTGTCTCGATGCGGATACCGCATCGGATATTTACAGCTACATGGATGCGGCCTTCGACTGTTTTAATATTGATTTTGAAGAACACCGCAAGCACAGCTATATCATCCACCCCAGCGAACACATGATGAGCAGTTTTCCTGGGCTGCCGGACGATGGCATGACGATTACCTTCAAGCGCGATATTGCACTCGAGTTTGAAGACATCCATTACCTTACCTGGGAACACCCGATGGTGATCAACACCATGGACATGGTGATGAGCAACGAACTGGGCAACACGGCACTCACGGCGGTGAATTACCGCGGTGCAAAACCCGGCACGCTGTTACTGGAATGCCTGTTTGTACTGGAGACCGCGAGCGATAATGCCCTGCAATCCAGCCGATATTTACCCACCAGCAGTATTCGCGTGCTGCTGGATGAACACGGCAATGATCATAGCCAGCAGCTGAGCCACGATGCGATTTATCAACAACAGACTATCGTTGACCTGGAAACAGCGCGCAAGGTTATCCAGGCCAAACTGGCTGAACTGAAAACACTGATTAGTGACTGTGAACAACGCGCCGAACAGCAATGCCCGCAGATACTCAAAACCGCACATGCACAGAGCCGACAAACCCTGGAAGGTGAAATTAATCGACTGCGCGCACTGCAACAGGTGAACCCAAATGTGCGTAACGATGAAATCACGTTCTTTGAAGAGCAGTGGAAATTACTGGACCTGGTAATCGAAGCAACCGAACCGCGACTCGATGCGGTGCGCGTTATTATCGCAACCTGATCAGGTCAGCTAATGGCAACGATGGCGGCACCACACTGCTGGCAGAAATAGCGCATGCGTTTGCTGCATATTTTTTTATGGCGGGTAATCGTAATCTCATGCTCACGGCAGTCACAACGGTAGGCAAAGCGTTGCTGACGGCGCACGGGCATGCCCTCCAGGCTGTAATCGGCACGTACCCTGGGCTCACTACCCAGTGCACGCATCAGCGCCTTCCACTCCACCCCATGGGGTCGTATTCTGGCGAGGCCGTGCACCATATCGGTGACATAATGGGCCACCTCGTGGGGCACGGTGCTGTGCAAGCAGTCATCGAAGTAACGGCTAAAGATATAGGGATTAAAACGTATCCAGCGTTGTTGCCGTTGCAACAGATACATACCGGCTGCACGTCCTTTTAGATCGAAATAGACCGGTATCGCGCTGAAATCCTGCTGATAAATCTCAGCTGCACGTTGCAGGTAATAATCGACCCGTTGAATAACCTCTAATTGCTGCTGCTGATCAATTGGCTGAATTATTTGTGTCATTGTCCACCAGTTGATCATGCGTATTAAATAGCATCGCCATAAAGGCCTCTCGATTGGTTCTGGACATGTCCCGATAGAACGAAAAGGTGACGTGCTGCTCAACATCCGCCGGATTAAAATTTATGCCCCACAGTGGCTCAAGTGATGTCGGCAAATTTGAATAGCGAATATCAGACAATGTATCGGGATGCTCAGGGGTAAATGCCAGGTAGCCATCGGAGAATCGGCTAAAGCGCTGGATATCGTTATAGAGTACCGAATCGACCGGGATGCTTGCACTATGCTCATCCAGTTTAAACAGGGCTACTGAAGCGCCGGTAAACACGCGTGGAGTGGAAAATAATCCGACACGTACCGCATCCACATACAGCTTACCCTCATATTCATAAATGGACCGCCACAACAAAAGATTGGCCAGTGTCGGCTTCACTTCCAGGCGCGCAGCCTGGTGGCCGCGCTGTTCTGCCAGTTGATAAATTTGTGTCTCTGCACGCTGTAACTGGAGTCCACCAATCGACATATAGATAGCCGCCAGGAGCAGACCGGCCCTGGCCACCATTTTGTGCTGTTTCCTGAATGAAAATACCAGCGCAAGAATCAGGCATCCACTAAATACGGGATCAATAATCGAGATCATATTCCATGCAAATCGCTCGTTGCTCAGGGGCCATAAAAGATAGGTACCGTAACTGGTACAGGCATCGAGAATACCGCTCAGGCTATAGCCCATAAAGGCATAAAGATAGAGGTGACGGAATGCGAGTTTATGCCTGAAAAAAGGCCATAGTAATGCGGCTGCGACCAGGCCACCCAGGGGAATAAAAAACAATGAATGGGTGAAATGACGATGAAATTCCAGGTTCAACAGCGGATCACTGGATGAGCGGATGACTATATCGAGATCAGCCAGTAAACCGGCAAAAAAACCGATGAACGTGGCCATTTTGACATGTGATTTCTGGGCTGCAGATTGAGCCAGTGTTGCGCCCAGCAGGCCCTGCGTTATTATATCCAATGTGATGACAAACCTGATAGTGAATTGCCGGTATATTTAACACGTAATGCCGCCATTTATCCAGTAAAAAGCAACCGTTATTTATATTGATGGATGCTGTAATTGGAACATCTGCTGCTGAGCATAATTGAAAAATAAATGAGAAATATAACCGCTATAAATTGACAAATTTAATTTTATATATTATTTAAGAATTGCGCTATACTATACAATGTTTTAACACTAACTCAGGAATAACAACATGGCTCGTAAAAAAGCAGTTCGTAAAAAGGCAGTAGCCAAGACAAACCCAGCAGTCTCTCTGAAATCAAAACTCGAAGCACTGAATGCTGATCTGAAGAAAGTAAAAACTGACCTTGCTGATACAATCAAACGCACATCTGCACTAATCAAAGCAGAAACAGCAGCACCTGCCAAGCCAAAAGCTAAAGCACCTGCGAAGAAAAAAACGGCCAAGAAACGCCGTAAAGTTGCTAAAAAAAGCAAATAAAATAAAAAAAGGGGCTGCATAGCCCCTTTTTTAATACCCGCCACACCTGCCCCGGCTTTTCCCCGTTTTATTAATCACCCTGCACTACACACTATTCCGACTACACCGGGGCTTCACAAACCATGGTATTGTTATACATAATAGATGCATTCCCCGCACATCCAATGGAACCACCCAATGAAACAGATAAGCTCAACCCTGCTATTTTTGTTACTCACACTCAGTAGTTTTAGCAGCCATGCCAGTGATAACGGATCGGTCATACTTGATTATCCACCACAATCTATAGCCAACTGGTACAAACCAGTTAACAAACGGCAGGCCTGGTTACATACCATGTTCCGCTTACGCCGTTCGATGCAGGCACTGACGGATTATAGCGATGCAGGTGATTTCGAGAAGGCTGAAAAATGGGCTGCTAAATTACACAAGGATTACCTGAGTATTAGCGAGATGGTGCCAGAATGGCGTGAACGGACACAAAATGAACTGGTCGATAAATTAATGGCCCAGGTCAAAGCCGGCGATAAGGCCGCCATCCACACCAGCCTGAAAAGAATCGGTCGCAGCTGCGTGAACTGCCATGACAAGTCACAGGCGATAGTGGCTGCAATTTATCGTTCACCGGACTACAGCAATATTATGCTGCAGGGTAAAAAAGACAAACCGGAAAGTTTTACTGATGTAATGGAAGAATTACCGAAATATGTTAATCGTGTTTTGATTGCCATCGAAGACAACAATCAAACAAATGCACTCAGGGCCAGCCAGGACCTGGCCGATAACCTGGATAACTTATCCCTTGGCTGTGCCGCTTGCCATCAAAAAGATCAGGTACCTGTTGAACGTATTCTGGGTAAAGATAACCGGCAACGCCTGGCTGCACTTCAACAGAGCATTAACAGTAAACAGGACAAGGAAAGTCGCCACCTGATAGCCGAAATTGGTGTCAATGTTTGCGCACGATGCCATGCCGTACATCGTACACTCGCAGATTTGCGAACCGATATTTTACAGCTGGACAGCTTTGCTCCATAAGCCGCACCCATAAATAGAACATACATTAACAAAGCTGTGTAACTTATTGATTTTTATATACTTGATGACGTATAAAAATAATGATCTTTAATTGGAAACCCACAGGCCGTGGGCATTTTTAAAATTAATAAGCTGATATTTATCTGAATTTACATGCTGTAATGTAAGAAAAAATTAACACTATTTTGTCATAAAAACCCTTGTACAATCATCATCTACTGGTAAAATTCTGGCTAATGATTATGTGCACACGGATTAAATAATTCACACATAAGCAGGAAAAGGTTAGTTGCACGTTCTAAGGTTTTTAGCTTTTAGCTTGTTAAAAAGTCTACGGTATTACCTGCTACGATCGGCAATTGAATATAAACTTATTCTATTTATTATTAGAGGTAATATTAATGGCTACAGGTACAGTTAAGTGGTTTAACGAATCCAAAGGCTTTGGCTTTATCGCACCTTCCGACGGTTCTGCGGATGTGTTTGTACACTTCTCCGTGATTGAAGGCACAGGCTTTAAAACACTGAATGAAGGTCAGGAAGTTAGCTTTGAAGTTGAAACAGGTCCTAAAGGCCCACAGGCAACTAAAGTCAATGCTATCGGCTAAGGCTTAAAGTATACCCAAAAAAAAGCCCCACTTAAGTGGGGCTTTTTTTTGCACTGGAGATTTGTATTTTACTGGGTATCAGTGCGCCCCGAGGCCTCAGCCTCGATGAAAACCCGCTTCACCGCAGGGAACATCTGCTTCACTTCACGATCCAGCTTTGCAATGTTTTTTTCCAGTTCGCCCACGGCTAAATCATTCTGGAAATCAATGCTCAGGTTAACCAGGATAAAGTCCGGCCCCATATGCATGGTCAAAATCTCGTTAACCTGTTTAACAAAGGGCGTATTCTGCACTATGGCGCGGATACCATTCACCACCTCTGTCTCTGCGCTCTCACCGATGAGTAGACTCTTGGTTTCATAGGCCAGCCAGATGGCCGTGCCGCCCAGTATCATGCCGATAATAACCGAGGCAATACCATCGAACATCAGGATACCGGTGGTCTCGGATAAATATACGCCGAGGAACGCAACCAGCAGGCCCAGCATGGCGGCAGAATCTTCAAACAGGACAACGAACAGGGTTGGATCCTTGCCACGGTGGACCGCCTCCAGGTAACCCCACTTGCCTTTTGCACGACTGAATTCAGATAATGCAAAGGCCCATGCCGCCCCTTCAAATAACAGGGCCAGCCCCAGCACCACGTAGTTGATCATTGGGTGGCTGATGGGTTGTGGATCAATAATATGGATTACACCCTCATAGATTGAAACACCGGCACCAACGGCAAAGATCAGGATAGCCACAATAAAGCTCCAGAAATAGATTTCCTTCCCGTGACCAAAGGGAAACTGCTTATCAGCCGGTTTTGAGGCCTGCTTCATACCATGCAATAGTAAGACCTGGTTACCGGTATCTATTAATGAATGTATACCTTCAGACATCATTGCCGAGCTGCCCGTAAGCACCGCAGCGATAAACTTTGTAATCGCAATTGAGGCATTACCAGCCAGGGCAGCGAAGATTATTTTTTTAGAGGAAACGGACATTAATCACTATCTCTTTTTAAATCACATATAATTAACACGTATAGATAATAAAAATACTATAGTCTTATATAGTCGAAATATCAGGGTAAAGACCTATGGAAAACCTGTTTATCGCACGCCAACCGATATACAACAGAAAAATGCAATTAACAGGTTATGAACTGCTTTATCGTAGTGGCGACATGGATAGTGCGGTATTTTCTGATGGCAACCAGGCCTCCTGTGAGACCATCATTAACTCATTCATGCATATTGGTATCGATAGCCTTACCGGTAGCGCCCTCGCCTATATTAATTTACCTGAAGAATTTATCATCAATGCCGAACTGACACCCATGTTCAGGGAACAGAGCGTGCTCGAGATACTGGAGGACGTGAAACCCACAGCCGAGGTCATAGCGGGCCTGAAACGCCTCAAACAAGATCATTTCAAAATTGCACTCGATGATTTCCGCTACGATGAGTCCTTTATCCCATTTCTTGAACTGGCTGATTTTGTCAAAATCGATGTCCTCAACAGGGATGAAGCGGATATCCGCCAACAACTCGATTATGTCCGGCCCTACAATATAGAAACAGTTGCCGAAAAAGTTGAAACCCAGCAAATGCACCATCTCTGTGATTCACTCGGCTTTGATTATTTCCAGGGCTTCTTTTTCTGTCGCCCCCAGCTAATCAAACAAAAGGTCATACCCGCGAATAAGGCCGTGGTACTGAATTTGCTGGGCAGGATCGAGTCACCCGTACTGGATTTTGAGGAACTTGAATCGCTGATGATCCAGGATATCAGCCTCTCCTACAAACTGCTGCGCTACATCAACAGTGCGGCATTTTCATTGCGCCGCGAAATCGATTCCATCAAAGATGCGGTGATTTTACTCGGTATCAGTAATATCAAGAACTGGTTGTCACTGATCCTGATGTCAAAGGTAGCAGACAACAAACCCACCGAGCTCATGGTGACCGGCATGGTACGTGCAAAAATGTGCGAACTACTCGCCGAAAAACATAACCCCGTAATCAAACCGCAGATGTTTATTATTGGCCTGTTTTCCATACTGGATGCACTCATGGATACACCGATGATCGACCTGCTGGATACGGTTATCCTCAGTACCCCGGTAAAAATGGCACTGCTCGACCAACACGGTGAACATGGCGAGATCTTTAAACAGGTCATGTTCTATGAACAGGGTAACTGGGATGAGCTGGAGAAAACCGGTTTTGCAGTTGATGATTTTAGTGATAGTTATATTGCGGCGGTGGAGTGGACGCGGCAGAATATGGAGTCATTACAGTAGGTTTTTTGTTTGTTTGTCTATTTAACAAAGCTTCGTGTGATTTAGTTAGTAGATACGTATTTACTATAGATTATTTCTTTTGACGGGGTGTTTCGCCAGCAGGCGAAAAAGCACGGTAAAAGACATCAATAACACCAACCATCTAAAGACCTAAGAGATGAGATAACATAAGATCAAAACTAATCAACTATCACCCCATCCCCTCAACCGAATAACTCACCACCAACGAATGCGTCTCTCCCGCCTCGACATCCAGCTGATTCTCCGCTGCATTAGCCGATTCCACACACAACATCCGCAAATAACCCTGCTCGCCCAGGTCACCCATTTTTTCGGCTGTTGCCTGCCAGGGATTCCATACCACCGTTGAGCGGCTA
>JAOUMO010000229.1 GCA_029881425.1 Gammaproteobacteria bacterium | reverse complement strand
TATAAAAAACAGTTATTCGACCGACATGGCATAGTATTTAACCACCTGTATAGCCTCACCAATATGCCGATTAAACGCTTTGGCAGCACCCTGTTATCGCATCATCAATTTGATGACTATATGCATTTGTTAAAGTCATCACATCAACAGGCTAATTTAAATACTGTCATGTGTAGCCAGCTGATTAGCATTGACTGGCAGGGGTATGTCTATGACTGTGACTTTAACCAGATGCTGGAACTGCCTTTAATTATCAGTGACCGGCAGAAATCACATATTACTGAACTGATGTCAGAAAACATAAAAGATAACCCGATCATGGTTGCGGACCATTGTTATGGTTGCACCGCCGGCCAGGGTAGCAGCTGTGGTGGCGCACTGGCGGAATGAAAATCAGCGTCATTATTCCCTGTTTAAATGAGGCCGGCAACATCAGTAATACCTTAGATCGATTGCAGGCATTACGCACAGCTGGCCATGAAATTATAATCAGTGATGGCGGCAGTAAGGATAATACCCTCGCCCTTTGTGCATCACGGGTAGATCACATCATCCATTCTGAAGCGGGTCGCGCAAAACAGATGAATACCGCAGTAAGTCAGGCATCAGGTGACGTGCTCTGGTTTTTACATGCGGATACTCTGGTACAGCCAGACAGTCATCAACATATCCTGCAGGCACTAAATAACACGGCCTATCACTGGGGACGCTTTGATATCATTTTATCCTCACCCAAATTTATCTTTCGAATAATAGAGCGGATGATGAATTTCCGATCCTGCCTCACCGCTATAGCTACTGGTGACCAGGGAATATTTATCAGGAAATCAGGCCTTGAAAACATTGGCGGCTATAAAGATATAAGCCTGATGGAAGATATTGAAATCAGTAAACGCCTTAGGCACTTGTCTAAACCGGCCTGTATTAAACAACCCCTAACCACCTCGAGCCGGCGCTGGGAAAAACACGGTGTTATCCGGACCATCGTCTTAATGTGGTACCTGCGCCTGCGCTTCTTTTTAGGTACGCCAGCTGACAGCTTATCGGTCTTGTATCGTAACCATGACTAAACCCAGGCTGATTATCATGACCAAGGCGCCGATTGAGGGCCAGGTTAAAACACGCTTAATCCCTGCCCTGGGAGAAACGGCGGCAACAGAACTCCAGCGGCGCATGATCGAACATGCGGTAAAAAATGGCCTGGCAGCTGGATTTACCGATATGGAGCTACACTGCAGCCCGGATACCCATCATCCATTTTTCCAGGCCCTCGCCAATGACTATGGCATCAAGCTGGTCGGGCAACAGGGTGATGACCTGGGGCAACGCATGTTCCATGCTATTTCTACCGCCCTATCACAGCACAGGCCCTGCCTGCTCATAGGCACAGACTGCCCCATGATTGATCAGGACTATTTACAACGGGCCGCAAGCAGTCTCGATGCTGCCCATGATGTCGTTCTCGGCCCGGCAGAGGATGGTGGTTATGTGCTAATAGGCGTAAAATACTGCACAGCAGATTTGTTCCGCGAGATTGACTGGAGCACATGCCGGGTGCTTGAACAAACCCTGGCCAAACTGGAACAAACGGGTCTAGATTATCGATTAATGGATACCCTGTGGGATATCGACAGGGCCGAAGACTACCAGCGCTTACGACAGGAACCGGCCATGACCCACTTATACCGTAATATTTGAGGCAGTAACTAATGAACCATAAACAGGCAGATGATATCCGTAACAGCGTCCGCGACAGTTACGGCAAGGTCGCTGAGGCCAGTAATACTAACAGCTGCTGTGGCGTCGAGAGCAGCTGTTGCGGCGTCTCCGATGACAGCCAGATCAACACGCTGATTTCCACCCGCCTGGGTTATAGCGCAACGGACCTGGCCAATGTACCCGCCGGCGCAGACATGGGCCTCGGTTGTGGTAACCCGAGGGCAATAGCCAGCCTCAAGCCCGGCGAGGTGGTGGTGGATCTTGGCAGCGGCGGTGGTTTTGATGCCTTTCTCGCCGCCCCCGAGGTCGGTGAAACCGGTCACGTCATTGGTATCGACATGACCCCCGAGATGCTGAGTAAAGCCCGTAATAATGCAGAGAAAGGTCAATACACCAATGTGGAATTCCGGCTCGGTGAAATCGAATACCTGCCGGTGGCCGATAATACGGTCGATGTTATCATTTCTAACTGCGTAATTAATCTATCGCCGAATAAGGCACAGGTGTTCAAAGATGCCTTCAGGGTACTTAAACCCGGTGGCCGCCTCGCTATTTCAGACGTGGTCAGCAGTACAGAGCTACCGGAACATATCAAGAACGACCTGTTCCTGCACTCGGCCTGTGTCGCAGGCGCATCCTTAATCTCAGAACTGGAAGCGATAATGAAAGCGGCAGGTTTTGAGGATATTAAAATCCAGCCGAAAGATGAATCCCGTGAATTTATAAAGGACTGGGCGCCCGATACCAGGATTGAAGACTATGTGGTTTCGGCGACGATCGAGGCGGTTAAACCGGCCTAGGTCTTCAAGCTACCCTATGCGTATGAAACCATAAATTGGCCACTTTGGTCAGTTTATGGTTCAACAAAAGTTGAACTTGTCTGTTGTATCGGTAAAACAGGCCTTTTAATATTCCAGCTTTAACTTCTGCTAATAATCAGAAGCAGTCAGTCATCGGATGGAATTTACACACAAAAGCGGCCATTCAACATTTACCATAAATCACGCGAGGTACGAGTGTCTATTTTTATGGCC
>JAOUMO010000073.1 GCA_029881425.1 Gammaproteobacteria bacterium | reverse complement strand
ATACCTACCGACAGATCTCTATACAGCGGCTTTAACCAGGCAACTGGACCAGCTGGCAATCCATGATTTTAATATTCCCGGCTACGATTTAATGTCACGCGCCGGTGAGGCCATTTTCAGGTTATTACAGGATCAGTACTCCCTTTCTAAACGCATTCTGGTTTGTTGTGGTGCAGGTAATAATGCCGGTGATGGTTATGTGGTTGCACGACTCGCGCAGCAAGCGGGTTTCCGGGTACGCGTTATCAGTATGGTGGATACGACGGAATTAAAGGGTGATGCGCGAACGGCTTATGAGCACTGGAAATCCCTGGGCCGCCAGTTAAGCAAATGTGAGCCAGAGAGTTTCGAGGGTGTTGATGTCATTATAGACGCGCTCCTGGGTACTGGCCTGCAGCGTCCCGTGGAGGGGCGCTGGCAGGCGTGTATCGAACTGATTAATGGCTCAGCCAGGCCGGTGATTGCGGTAGATATTCCCTCGGGACTGAATGCCGATACGGGCAGTGTCATGGGCATCGCCGTTAAGGCGGCCATGACCCTTAGTTTCATCGGCCTTAAAAGGGGGCTGTTCACGCACCAGGCCGCTGATTATTGTGGTGAACTTTTTTTTGATGGGCTTGGCGTACCCAGGGCTGTCTATAACCGGGTGGCCACGAATGCCTATCGACTGGATTACGAAAATCTCAGCCAGCAGTTAAAACCACGACGGGCAAATACCCATAAGGGTAGTTATGGTCATGTACTGGTCATCGGTGGTGACTATGGTATGGCGGGCGCGGTACGACTCGCCGCCGAGGCTGCCCTGCGAGCCGGTGCCGGGCTGGTCACGGTCGTTACCCGGGCCGAACATGTAGCGGCTATTGTTACCGGTCGCCCGGAACTCATGGTCATTGCCAGTGAACATGGCGCTATATCCTCACAGTTATTAGAGCATGCCAGCAGCATCCTGATCGGCCCGGGCCTGGGTACGGATAAATGGGGCCAGGCACTGCTGTCACGGGTGCTTGAAAGTCGCTGCCCCAAGGTGCTGGATGCAGATGCGCTGAATTTACTGGGGCAGCAGGAGGCGCCTGGTCAGGACTGGATACTCACGCCCCACCCAGGTGAAGCCGCCCGGCTACTGGGTGAAACCACCCCCGTTATCCAGCAAAGCCGATTCACTGCTGCCGAGATGTTACAGGCACTGTATGGGGGTGTACTGGTGCTCAAGGGTGCCGGTACCCTGGTGCAGACATCGCATCGTGTATCAGTCTGCCCCTATGGTAATCCCGGACTGGCGACAGCAGGTAGGGGTGATGTACTGGGCGGTATTATCGCTGCACTGCTGGCCCAGGGCTTCGACCTGGCTACGGCTGCTGAACTGGGTGTTGTTGTGCATGCCAGGGCGGGTGATCTGGCAGCATCCCATGGTGAGAGGGGCTTGATTGCCAGCGACCTGTTTGATTCAATACGCCACCTGATTAACCCGGATACCAGGCCATTAGCCCAGTGAGTACAAAAAAACTGTTACTAGCCAATGAAGATGCCCAGCTGGCATTTGCGGCCGAGATGGCACGGTTTTGCCCGCCGGGGCTGGTGATATTTCTACAGGGTGACCTGGGTACGGGCAAGACCACACTGGTACGTGGATTCCTCAGGGCGCTGGGTCATAAGGGCGTGGTTAAAAGTCCAACCTATACCCTTGTTGAGCCCTATATTATTGATAATCAACAAATTTATCATTTTGACCTGTATCGCCTGGGTGATCCGGATGAGCTGGAATATGCCGGTGGCCGGGATTATTTTGATGCCCAGTCCATCTGTTTGCTGGAGTGGCCCGAAAAGGCCGCTGGATTTCTGCCTGCAGCGGATCTCGTGCTCCAACTGGCCTATGAGGGTGAGGGTCGCAGCCTGGAAATCAGTGCAGAAACGGCCGCGGGTAAAAAGTTGTTAGATGCTATATCTTACTAATTACTATAGAAAAGTACGCTATCTATATAAAAACATTGAAAATAACCGTGTGAATATGCTTGCATTTTCTGAAAAAATGACGACACTATAAGTTAAGCCAGAAAGAATTAGCGGGACGTGGCATGAAATGCCGGGTTGCCTGGGTAGCTAATTTATTTCCAGTGGTTAAACGCTTATGTAAACAGTGGTGGCATTATGCATAAACATCGTCGTCGATTTATCTCACAGCTTGCTGGACTGACAACCCTTGCTGCTGCGCCCCTGGCGCAGGCCGCTGCAACGGGTGTTCGTGTTAATAATATCCGTTTATCAAAAAATGAAGGTGATACACGCCTGGTTTTTGATCTGGATGCCTCGGTCAGGCATAAGCTGTTCAGCCTGCATAACCCTGAGCGTGTAGTGATTGACCTGGAACGGACCCGCCTGATGAACTCGGGTGCGCTGGAAGATATGCACAATAACCTGTTACGCGGCATTCGCACTGGCGTGCGTAATGAAAAAGACCTGCGTATCGTGCTCGACCTTAATGCCAAGGCAAGCCCCAGGAGTTTTGTGTTGCAACCATCCGAGGGGCAGGGGCACCGCCTGGTGATCGACCTGCATGACCCCAAGGCAAAAGTCGTCAAAAATCAGCCGAAATTAAGGGATGTCGTGGTCGCTATCGATGCGGGGCACGGGGGCAATGATCCCGGTGCAACGGGTCGCCTGGGTACCCATGAAAAAGATATTACGCTGCAGATTGCACGCAAGCTGCAGGCCATGATTAACAAGCAGCCGGGTATGCAACCGGCGATGATCCGCAATTCAGATCGCTTCATGCGTCTACGTGATCGCATAAAACGTGCGCACCAGGTGAATGCGGATTTAATGATTTCTATCCATGCGGATTCCTTCCCGGATAAACGTGCCCGTGGTGCATCGGTCTATGCCCTGTCCGTGAGTGGTGCGACTTCGGAATCGGCTCACCTGCTGGCGGAAAATGAAAACAAGGTAGACATGCTGTTTGGTAATGTGAACCTGGATGACAAGGATGAAATGGTCAAGCAGGTATTACTGGATCTTTCACTCACTGGCACCATCCAGTCGAGCCTGGATATTGGTAGTGAGGTGTTGCATGAGCTAACACGGGTCGGCCAGGTGCATAAGAAAAAAGTACAGCAGGCTGGATTTGCGGTATTGAAGGCCCCCAATATACCGGCGGTGTTGCTGGAGACGGCATTTATTTCTAATCCCAATGAAGAGCGCAAACTACGTAGTCCGTCCCACCAGAGCAAGCTGGCCAAAGCCATTTTGCGTGGTGTGAGTGACTACTTCGCCCGCAAGGCACCACCGGGTACCTGGTTGGCACAGAATGATAAAACCTATACAATTCAACGCGGCGATACACTGGCTGATATTTCAGAAAAATTTAATACGCCGGTAAGCCATATTCGTAGTCGTAACGCGATACACAGTGACCGGTTGCGCATTGGCCAGACCCTGATTATTCCCATCAGTTAACAACAATAATAAATGTGCATAAATAGATGCATATGTTGTAAGTCTTGAAACCCGCTTCGGCGGGTTTTTTATTTTATTGTTCTGTGCATACAGCCCCGGTGATATTCACCAGTAAGGATGAGTGTTATGCCCTTGTCCTGGAATCTTGCTAAACTCCAGCTTTCAAATTTTCAAGAAAACAGTTTCATGTCCAGACGCATCCAGCAAATGCCCAACCAGTTAATTAACCAGATTGCAGCCGGTGAGGTGGTCGAGCGCCCGGCATCGGTGGTGAAGGAGCTGCTGGAAAACAGCCTTGATGCGGGTGCCAGCCAGATCGATATCGAGGTGGAGCAGGGGGGTATCAAACGTATTCGTATCCGTGATAATGGCATGGGGATTCACCAGGACGACCTGCGACTGGCCCTGTCGCGCCATGCCACCAGCAAGATTCGTGACCTGGATGAGCTGGAGCGTGTCAAAAGCCTGGGTTTTCGCGGCGAGGCCCTGCCCAGTATTGCCTCGGTCAGTCGTTTAAGTATTACCTCGAAACAGGCTGATGGCGATGGCTGGTGTGTGCAGGGTGAGAGTGAGCAGACGGCCGAGCTGAAACCTGCGCCCCATGCCATCGGCACCACGGTCGAGGTACTCGACCTGTTTTATAACGTGCCCGCCCGGCGCAAGTTTATGAAAACCGATAAAACCGAATTCAATCACCTGGATGACGTGGTGAAGCGTATTGCGCTGAGCCACTTTAATGTCGATATTAACCTGCACCATAACCAGAAACCGGTCAGGCAGTTACGTGCCGCCAGTGACCAGTTGGGTATGGAGCGCCGCATTGCCGAGGTCTGTGGCAAGGGCTTTATCGACCAGGCCGTGTTTATGGAATTTGAGGCCGCCGGGCTCAAAATGTATGGATGGATTGCACGCCCCGAGTTTTCCCGTTCGCAGGCGGATATGCAGCACTTCTTTGTCAACCAGCGCATTATTCGCGATAAGCTGGTGACCCATGCGGTGCGCCAGGCCTATCGGGATGTGCTCTATCATGGCCGTCACCCTGCTTATGTGCTGTTTTTCGAGCTGGCGCCGGAACAGGTGGATGTGAATGCCCATCCCACCAAGCACGAGGTGCGCTTTCGGGAAAGCCGCATGGTGCATGATTTTATTTTTCGCGGCATTCACCGGGCACTGGCCGACCAGCGCCCGGAGGATCGTTTGCCCGGCGCCGATACGGCACCTGTTACTGCAACTATGCCGGTTAGCGGCCACGGTTATGCGAGCTATCCAAAACAGTCGAACATGAGCCTGAAGATTGAAGAGCAGCTCAATGCCTATGCCAGTCTTTCGGCATCGCCGGGTGGGTCACTGGCGATTGCCGACGCCGAGGCCGATAACGAGCCAACGGTGCCGCCACTGGGCTATGCACTGGCGCAGCTGAATGGCGTGTATATCCTGGCGCAGAATGCGAGCGGACTGATCGTAGTGGATATGCATGCGGCGCACGAACGTATTACCTATGAGCGCATGAAGGCCAGTGTCGAAGCCGGTGGCCTGGCATCCCAGCCGCTGCTGGTGCCCCAGTCTATTGCGGTGAGTGAAAAAGAGGCCGCGCTGGCAGAAACCCATGCGGCTATTTTCACCGAGCTGGGGCTTGAACTGGATCGTTCCGGCCCCGATTCAATCCGTATTCGCCAGATCCCCGTACTGCTGGCGCGTGGTGATGCCGAGGCACTGGTACGGGACGTGCTCTCGGACCTGGTGACCTACGGTGACAGCCAGCGCATCCGCGAGGCGATTAATGAGGTGCTGGGTACTATGGCCTGTCATGGCTCGGTGAGGGCAAATCGCCAGTTGAGCGTGCCGGAGATGAACGCCCTGTTACGTGATATGGAGCGTACAGAGCGCAGTGGCCAGTGTAACCATGGTCGCCCAACCTGGGTCGCCTTCAGTATGGATGAGATGGACAAATGGTTCCTGCGTGGACAATAAAACAGGTCGTTAGTGAAAAGACCCAGGGCTTTTGAATTTCTTATGACTGATTTGATCATACAGCACGCCCCCCAGCCCGATGCACCAAAGGCCATCTTCATTATGGGCCCCACCGCTTCAGGTAAAACCGACCTGGCGATCGAGTGCCTGCAGCACTTTCCCTGCGATATCATCAGCGTTGATTCGGCACTGGTCTACCGGCAGATGGATATAGGTACGGCCAAGCCCGATGCCGCTACCCTGCAGGCCGCGCCACATCAACTGATTGACCTTATCGAGCCGGACCAGGCCTATTCCGCTGCACAGTTTCGAGAGGATGCGCTACGCGAAATGGCAGCAAGTACGCATCGTGGTCGTATTCCCCTGCTGGTCGGCGGTACCATGCTGTATTACAAGGCTCTGCAGGACGGCCTGTCCGTGCTGCCTGCGGCTAGCCCCGAGGTGCGTGAGTCGCTTGAGCAGGAGGCCAGGGCACAGGGCTGGCAGCATATGCATGATAAATTGGCAGTCATCGATCCGGTATCTGCGGCGCGTATCCACCCCAACGATCCCCAGCGTATCCAGCGTGCATTAGAGGTTTATGAAGTCAGCGGTAAAACACTGACCCAGTTCTGGGCCGAGCAAACGGCCCAGGCGCTGCCCTATGATGTGATCAAGATTGCGCTGGTACCGGATGACCGTGAATATCTGCGCCAGCGTATTGCCGATCGTTTTAAGGTCATGCTGGAACTTGGCTTTGTTGCCGAAGTCGAAACACTTCGGGCACGGGGTGACCTTAACCTGGATATGCCCTCCATGCGCTGCGTAGGATACCGGCAGGTCTGGGAGTACCTGGATGGCAAGATGGATTACGAGGAGATGATAGTAAAAGCCATCACCGCGACCCGCCAGCTGGCAAAAAGGCAGTTAACATGGCTAAGAAAAGAGCAGATGTGTAACTTTTTTGATGTAAATAAAGCAAATTTTCCGGAAATCGTGAAAAATTTGAAAAGTTCACTATCCTTATAACAGTTAGAGCTTGAAATCACCGCGCTAGCCTATATATTAAGAGTAGTTAATATTGGCATTTAAACAGCTACAGCCCCAATTTTTATGGTGATGTAGTGATATTAATATAACAATAAATGGGAGAGGACCATGCCAAAAGGGCAGTCATTACAAGAACCCTTCCTGAATGCACTACGTAAGGAACGCGTACCGGTTGCCATCTATCTGGTAAACGGCATCAAGTTGCAGGGTCAGGTCGAATCATTTGATCAATTTGCCGTGTTATTACGAAATACAGTGACTCAGATGGTTTATAAACATGCTATTTCAACCGTAGTACCGGCAAGACCGGTGAAATGGTCGTCGGGTGGTGAAGACTTCGGCGATGATGGTGAACCGGGCAACATGTAAGCCAGAGTAAAAGATAGACTCGAAAACGGCTGCCATCTGGCGGCCGTTTTGCGTGTATAATGCCGTATTTTATAGCTGTTGTTTTGCATACCTTCATGAGGCATACCCTACTTGTTTGAACGCCCGTCTATTGGTGAAAGAGCCATCCTGGTCCATATGGATTTTAATGATGAAAATCACCGCGAACACCTGAATGAATTTGAAGAACTCGCCCGCTCGGCAGGCGCCGATGTGGTACGCGTGGTCACCGCACGCCGCAACGCGCCCGATGCCAAGTATTTTGTGGGTAGTGGTAAGGCCGATGAAATCCTACAGATGGTCGAGGCCGATGAGATTGAGCTGGTGTTGTTTAACCACGCCCTGAGCCCATCCCAGGAGCGTAACCTGGAGGCGCACTTCCAGTGCCGGGTGCTGGATCGCACCGGGCTGATCCTGGACATTTTTGCGCAGCGTGCCCGCACCTTCGAGGGTAAGTTGCAGGTCGAACTGGCACAGCTCAAGCACATGTCTACCCGGCTGATTCGTGGCTGGACCCATCTGGAACGCCAGAAGGGGGGTATAGGTTTAAGGGGGCCGGGTGAGACCCAGCTGGAAACCGACCGTCGTCTACTGGGGCAACGCATTAAGCAGATCAACAAGCGCCTGGAAAAGGTACGCAAGCAGCGCGAGCAGGGCCGGCAATCGCGGCGTAAGGCAGAAGTGCCAACGGTCGCGCTCGTCGGTTATACCAATGCGGGTAAATCGTCTTTATTTAATGCCATGACCGTCTCCGATGTTTACGTCCAGGATAAGCTGTTTGCAACCCTTGATCCTACCCTGCGTAAGCTGGAAATCGATAACGGCCAGTCATTGATCCTTGCCGATACGGTTGGCTTTATTCGTCACCTGCCCCATGACCTGGTGGATTCCTTCCGATCTACCTTGCAGGAGACAGAAGAGGCGCACCTGTTACTGCATGTGATTGATGCCTCTGATGAAATGCGCATGGAAAATATCGATGCGGTGGACCAGGTGCTCAAGGAAATTGGTGCCGATGATGTGCCGCAAATACAAATAATGAACAAAATAGACCGACTGGAGGTCGAACCCCGGATTGAACGGGATGATGAAGGCCGGGTCAGGCGTATCTGGGTATCGGCAAAAACCGGTGCTGGCCTGGATCTGGTTAACCAGGTACTGGCTGAATATTTTCAGCAGGACCAGGTCAGGGGAGAAATTTCCATCAGGCCGGACCAGGCACGCGTGCGTGCCCTGCTGTATGGCCTGGGTGCGGTGCAGTCTGAATCGATGGATGAGGATGGCAATACACGCCTCACCATCAACGTGGCACGGCGCGACTTACTGCAAATGGCCAGTCGTGAAAATATTCCCGAGAAGCTGCTAATCCCGGCAATTGAAACTAAACCGCTTGCGAGTGCTGTCTAAGCCCTCTAGAATTGCGAGTTCGTTTTTTAAATAAACAAAAAATAAATTGGAGTCAACGAATGGCCTGGAATGAGCCTGGTGGCAATAACAAAGATCCCTGGGGAAACCGGGGTAATGATCAGGGTCCCCCTGATCTGGATGAGGTTTTTCGTAAATTCCAGCAGAAACTGAACGGTCTGTTTGGTGGTGGCTCGGGTAGCCGTCGTCCCTCCTCAGAAAATAGTGGCCTGGGTATAGGTATTATTCTTCTCCTGATTGTATCCGTCTGGATGCTAACGGGCTTCTATAAGCTGGAAGAAGCCGAGCGCGGTATCGTGATGCGTTTTGGCCAGCATGTGGATACCACCATGAAGGGCCTGCACTGGCACCTTCCACGCCCCATAGAAAATGTCGAAAAGGTCAATGTGACCGAGCGTCACCAGTTCCCGGTCAAGGCAACCATGCTGACCCAGGACGAAAACATTGTTGATATTGAAGGTACCGTCCAGTATCAGATTGGCGATGCAACAAAATACAAATTCAATGTGCGCTTTCCTGAAAACACCCTGAACCTGGCCACCGAGAGTGCTCTGCGCCAGGTTATTGGTCGTAGCAAAATGGATTTCATCATGACCGAGGGTCGTGATGAAATTGCTTCACGCATTAAATCCAACTTGCAGGAAATCATTGACCAGTACAATACGGGCATAGACGTTATCGAGGTCAATCTGCAGGCCGCCAATCCACCACAGCCTGTACGTGATGCATTCCAGGATGTGACCCAGGCGCGTGAGGATAAGGAACGACTGATTAATGAATCTGAGGCCTACCGAAACGAGGTCCTGCCAAAGGCACGTGGTCAGGCGGCGCGTCTACGTGAAGAGGCAGACGGTTTCAAACAGGAAGTAGTTGCCAAGGCAGAGGGTGAGGCGAAACGCTTTACGCAGATGCTGCGAGAATACAATAAGGCACCGCAGGTAACACGTGACCGTATCTATATGGATACGGTTGAATCCGTATTATCGAATACCAGCAAGGTGATGATCGATGTGAAGGGCGGTAATAATTTGCTCTATTTACCACTGGATAAAATCATGGCAGCGGGCATGTTTAATCCGCAGTCAGATGGCAATACCCAGATCCCGATGCAGAACGATCGGTTAAGAAATACCACGGGTGATGTTGCTCGTACCCGTAGCAATCTACGCACAAGGGAGCAACGCTAATGTTTAAATCTCTTGGACTATTTTTAGTACCCGTTGCCGCCGTATTGTTCTGGTCATTTACGTTTCACGTGGATGAACGTGAACTGGCACTGAAACTCAAGTTTGGTGAAATTGTTGAATCAGACTATGCGCCGGGCCTGCACTTTAAGATCCCGTTTATTCACAGTATCAGAAAATTTGACAAGCGTATCCTGACCATCGATGCCAAATCTGAGAGCTTCTTTACCGGTGAGAAAAAAGACCTGATCGTCGACTCGTATGTGAAGTGGCGCATCAAGGATGTGGTCGAGTATTACAAGACCTCCGGTGGTGATGAAATGCGTGCCGGCAGCCTCATCTACCAGACCATCAAAAAGGGTCTGCGTGATGAATTCGGTAAACGCACCATCCAGGAAGTGGTCGCCGGTGACCGTGTCGAGATCATGGGCATAGCGACGCAGCAGGCCATAGAAAAGGCCAAAACACTGGGCATAGAAGTGGTGGACGTACGGATTAAACGTATCGATTTCCCACCCTCCATCAGCTCCTTTGTTTACAGCAGGATGCGCGCCGAGCGTGAACGTGTCGCCCGCGATATCCGTTCCAAGGGTGCTGAGTCAGCCGAGCGTATTCGAGCGGATGCGGATCGCCAGAGTAATGTGACCCTGGCCGAGGCCTACCGTGATTCTGAAATCGTTCGCGGTGAAGGTGATGCTATAGCCTCTGCGACCTATGCCAAGGCCTATGGTCAGAATCCTGAATTTTACCGCTTCTACCGCAGTATGGATGCCTATAAGAAAACCTTTGCGGGCAAGGAAGATGTCATGTTGATCGATCCAGAATCTGAATTCTTCCGTTATTTCAAGAAGTCTAAGGGCACTGGAAAGTAAGCATCCGGCTTAAAAACAGGATACAATGCCGGGCGGTTAATACCCCCCCGGCTTTTTTATGCTGGGCAGGTAACTGTCAAATCACCCTCTATGGCGTCCCATCGGTGTTGGGAAATGGTATTTACGCGTGTAAATGCATGTTTTCGGCCTTAATCTGGGGTCATGCCAGAGGCAATCGGGACAGTTACGATTATTTGAATTTGAACAGGTGTCGTTGTGTGGGATGAAT
>JAOUMO010000072.1 GCA_029881425.1 Gammaproteobacteria bacterium | reverse complement strand
TCTCCAGCGAGATCAGTCCTGTACGCCCTAACTGCAATGTGATGACTCATTCGGCGAGTAAACAAACTGTAAATGTCATCTTATCCAGGCAATGCCGGGTAATTTGAATCAAAAATAAATAATGGAGCCTTTATGGAATTTTCGGTCAAAAGTGGCAGTCCCGAAAAACAACGTATTTCCTGTGTTGCCGTGGGTATTTATGAATCCCGAAAACTCTCCAGCTCAGCACAAATTCTTGATGATGCCAGCAGTGGCTATATTTCCAACCTGATTCGCCGGGGCGAGTGTGAAGGAAAACTGGGTCAGACGCTATTATTACATAATGTCCCCAATACATTATGTGATCGTGTTTTGCTCATTGGCTGTGGACGTGAGAAAAATTTTGATCACAATGCATTCCATAAAACCAGTAATATTCTTGCCAGTTTCCTGGATGAACGCGGTGCGACAGAAGTCTTTTCCTGCCTCACGGAGCTGCACGTAAAAAACTGTGATACGGCCTGGAAAATTAACCACGCGGTCCAGGCGACAGAGACGGCCCTGTATAACTTTGATCAACTCAAAAGTAAAAAAGAAAATTCACGCCGCCCGCTGCGCCGCGTGGTCTTCAGCCTGCCCAGCCGTCGTGAGCTACCCGAGGGTGAACAGGCAGTGCGTAATGGTATGGCCATTGCCTCGGGCATGACCCTGGCAAAGGACCTGGCGAATATGCCGGGCAATATCTGCACCCCCAATTACCTGGCCGAACAGGCACGTGCCCTGGAAAAGACCTATAAAAATCTCCACCTGGACATCCTTGAAGAGGCCGACATGGAAAAACTCGGCATGGGTGCCCTGTTATCGGTCGCACGTGGCAGTCGACAGCCGGCCAAACTCATCTGTATGGAATATAAAGCGGGCGATGAAAGCCAGAAACCTATCGTACTGGTTGGCAAGGGTGTCACCTTTGATTCCGGTGGTATCAGCCTGAAACCCGGTGCCGCGATGGATGAAATGAAATTTGATATGTGCGGTGCCTCCAGTGTATTCGGTGCCATGAGCGCCATCTCCGAGCTGCAACTGCCCATTAATGTGATAGGCATTGTGCCCGCAACAGAAAACCTGCCCGATGGACTGGCCACCAAACCCGGTGATATTGTCACCAGCATGTCGGGTACCACCATTGAAATCCTCAACACCGATGCTGAAGGCCGCCTGATTTTATGTGATGCCCTCACCTATGCAAAAAAATACGATCCCGAGGTCGTCATCGATATCGCCACCCTGACCGGCGCCTGCGTCGTTGCGCTGGGCAGTCACCCCGCCGGCCTGCTGGGTAATCACAGCCCTTTAATCAATGACCTGTTAAGCGCCGGCAAGACATCCGGCGACCGCTGCTGGGAACTGCCGCTATGGGATGATTACCAGGAACAGCTGGATAGCAACTTTGCGGATATTGCCAACATCGGTGGTAAAGAGGCAGGCACCATTACCGCCGCCTGTTTCCTCTCACGCTTTACTAAAAAATACCGCTGGGCACACCTGGATATTGCTGGCGTGGCATGGAAATCCGGTAAAGAAAAAGGCGCCACGGGCCGTCCTGTTCCCCTGCTGATGCAGTATATTTTTGATCGTATGGCCAACATGGGTATACATCAATAATGTCGCGTGTGGATTTTTATATCCTGCCCGATACGCAACGCACCAGCCAGCAGCAGTTTGCCTGTAAACTGGCAGAAAAGGCCTGGCAACAGGGCAACCGTATCCTCATACAAACGGCATCGGCAGACGAAAGTCATATTATCGATGAACTGCTATGGACATTAAAACAAGATAGTTTTATTCCGCATGCGGTTTTAAATACATCGTCGAATGATGACAACCCGATACTCATTAGCCATGAAGCGGCCAATGATGGCCAGTTTCAGCTAATGATTAACCTGACAACGACGATTGCTGAACAGGACCGTTTTGAACGCATTGCGGAAATCCTTAACCAGGACGAGGCATCCAAACAAATGGGGCGTGAGCATTACAAGCTGTACCGTAATCAGGGCTATGATCTAAACCATCACGATATGAGCTAAACATGGAACCTTCATTTTCTGATCCCAATATCCCGACACTGACCGATATTATCGAACCCGGTAATGAAGACATGCTGAATCATTTCGATGCCAGCTATTTTGATGATGGAGAAGGGGCAGAGGAAGTAATCGATGACATCGGCGAGATACTGGATACTGTAATTGATGATAATGAACCAGCAGATGACGCCCGTGATGATGAAATGCCAACGGGGCAGCTTGATGATGAGGCTGTAATAGCGGCTGAAAACCTGACCGATATGCTGGATGATATCGTCGAGGCGGCGCTGGATGAAACCCTGGCCAACTTCAGGCAGGAATTAAAACAGCAACTGACGGCAACAATCCTGCAAAAACTTGAAGAAAAATCCCAATAAGCCCCTATCCAGTCCTCCACGACTAACCCATTTAGCCCCGCTTACGGTATAATCTCGCTTCTTTTTTCTCTCGATTTTTGAAGCCGCCATGGAAAAAACCTACGACCCGCAAGCCATCGAAAATAAATGGTACCAGACCTGGGAAGACAAGGGCTATTTCGCACCACGCGAAAATGACACCGAATCCAGTCCCTACTGCATCATGATTCCACCGCCGAATGTAACCGGCACCCTGCATATGGGACACGCCTTCCAGGATACCATTATGGATACCCTGATCCGTTATCACCGTATGAAAGGTGATAACACCCTGTGGCAGGCGGGTACCGATCACGCGGGCATTGCCACCCAGATGGTAGTAGAGCGCCAGCTCGCCGCCGAGGGCAAGAGCCGCCACGACCTGGGCCGTGACAACTTTATCGAACGTGTATGGGAATGGAAGGAAGAGTCCGGTGGCAATATTACCCGCCAGTTACGCCGCATGGGCGGTTCACTGGACTGGGCGCACGAACGCTTCACCATGGATGAGGGCCTGTCCGAGGCCGTGCAGCGCGTCTTCATCCAGCTCTATGATGAAGGCCTGATCTACCGCGGCCAGCGCCTGGTCAACTGGGACCCGGTATTGCATACCGCTGTCTCCGACCTGGAAGTCATTTCCGAAGAAGAATCCGGCCACCTCTGGCACATGCGCTATCCACTCACCGATGGCACGGGCCAGCTGGTGGTTGCCACAACCCGTCCCGAGACCATGCTTGGCGATACCGCGGTGGCGGTTCATCCCGAAGATGAACGTTACAAAGACTTTATTGGCAAAACCATTACGCTGCCACTGGTGGGTCGTGAGATCCCGATCATTGGCGATGATTATGTCGATCCAGAATTTGGTACCGGCTGTGTCAAAATCACCCCGGCACATGATTTCAATGACTATGAGATGGGCAAGCGGCATAACCTGCCGATGATCAACATCCTCACTATCAACGCCTGCATCAATGATGAAGCACCGGCAAAATACCGCGGCTTTGATCGTTATGAAGCACGCGACATGGTCATCCATGATTTACGCGAACTGGACCTGCTGGAAAAAATTGACGACCACAAACTCATGGTACCCCGTGGTGACCGCTCCGGTGCCGTGGTTGAACCCTATCTGACGGACCAGTGGTATGTGAAAGTTGAGCCGCTGGCAAAACCCGCCCGCGATGCCGTTACCGATGGCCGTATTAAATTCGTACCCGAGAACTGGAACAAGACCTATTTCGAATGGATGAACAATATCCAGGACTGGTGTATTTCCCGCCAGATCTGGTGGGGGCACCGCATCCCCGCCTGGTATGATGAAGCCGGCAATATCTATGTCGCCGATAACGAAGCCGCCGCGCGTAAAAAATATAACCTTGCCGATGAGCTGGAATTAAAACAGGATGAAGATGTACTCGATACCTGGTTTTCATCGGCACTCTGGCCCTTCTCGACCCTGGGCTGGCCGGAAAACACCGAGCGCCTGAAACAGTTTTACCCGACCAGTGTACTGGTCACCGGTTTCGATATTATTTTCTTCTGGGTCGCCCGCATGATTATGATGGGGCTGAAGTTTATGGATGAGGTCCCCTTCAAGGAGATCTATATCCATGGCCTGGTACGTGATGCCGAAGGCCAGAAGATGTCCAAGTCGAAGGGCAATGTACTCGACCCCATCGACATCATCGATGGCATCGATCTCGAGTCACTGGTTGCAAAACGCACCAGTGGTTTAATGCAGCCCAAAATGGCCAAAAAGATCGAGAAACAAACACGTAAACATTACCCCGATGGCATTCCCTCCTTCGGCACCGATGCGCTGCGCTTCACCTTTGCCGCCCTGGCCACGACAGGCCGTGACATCGTACTGGCGCCAGAACGTATTGCCGGTTACCGGAACTTCTGTAATAAAATCTGGAATGCAACACGTTATGTACTAATGAACACCGAGGAGCAGGATACCGGCATCGACAATAAGGATGTTGACTATTCACTTGCCGATCGCTGGATTTTATCGCGTCTACAGCAGGTTAATAAAAATATTAACCAGCACATCGAAAGCTATCGCTTTGACCTTGCCGCACATGAACTCTATGCCTTTGTCTGGGATGATTATTGTGACTGGTACCTGGAGCTATCCAAACCGGTTCTCATGAAGGATGAACCCAGTGACGCGGCCAAACGCGGTACCCGCCAGACACTGGTCCATGTACTGGAAACCATCCTGCGCCTGAATCACCCAATAATGCCCTTCATCACCGAAGAGCTCTGGCAGCAGGTGGCACCCCTGGCCGGTATAGCGGGTGACACCATCATGTCACAGGGCTATCCGCAATTTGATGCTGCAAAGGTCGATGCCGACGCCGAAGAAGAACTGGAATGGGTGAAAACCTTTATCATCGGTATTCGTCGCATTCGTTCAGAAAGCGATATTGCACCGGGCAAGCCCTTGCCCCTGATATTACAGAATGCCAGTGAACTGGATAAACAGCGCTTTGCACAAAACGAGGCCTTCATCTATACACTGGCAAAACTGGATACTGTTAACTGGCTCAACAATGAAGATCTAGCACCTGAGTCATCGACCGCACTGGTGGGTGAAATGAAACTGCTGATTCCACTGGCCGGCTTAATTGATAAAGATGCAGAGCTGGCACGCTTACAGAAAGAGATGGGCAAGCTTGAAAGCAATCTTGAAAAGAGTAATGCCAAGTTAAACAATCCAAGCTTTGCAGACAAGGCACCACAGGCCGTGGTTGATAAAGAACGTGGCCGGGTAGCTGAAATGGAAACAGCGCTTAAACAATTACAGGAGCAGGCCGAGAAGATTTCGGCACTCTGATAACGGTACTGGCGAGTAATAAATCCTGTTAGGGGTAATAAAGCGATGGATTTTTATGCCCCTTACACTATACACTAAGACGCCTGTCAAACTATTGATTGCACAAGGAGGCCTAACACGATGAATTTTGTTCCTGAAAAACAGCAACAGGTGACACAAATCCATGCCAGCCTGATTATTGCCGTGGTAACGGCAATCAATGATCCCTCGCTCATGCCAGAACTGGAGCGTGCTCTTACCCTGTCTGAGGAAAATGGCTGGAAGCAGCTGGTTAGCGGTATTCGGCGCATCATCAAGGGCGACAGGGACTCAAGCATACTCAATGGCATGGACGAAGAAGACAGCATGATCCTTGATGCCATACTGCGCGGCATCCAGAATCCCGGCACACTACCTGATGCAAACAAAGAAGCCGATCCTGCACTCGCAGCTCCCATGTTTGCCCAGTTAATTCATGCTGCGGCCACAGGCGATGCCAGTGCCCTCTCTATGCTCGGCTCAATGGCCGAACAGATGTCGAATACCCAGGGTGACCTGGCACGCTTTAGCACACTGATAAAACCGATGGTTGATGGTGAACGGGATATCGACAGGCTCTGCGGCAAGATTGGGCCACAGGGTGAATCACTGGTTGTTTCTATTATAAGTGAACTGGCAAAACTCGACGCCCACTAGATGCCCTGGCCGAATCACAATAGACTGGCAATCCTGTTCTCAAAATCCCGTTTATATTTCAGGTAAAACAATGTCTGTGGCTCAAGCCCCTGTTCGAAACCCAGCAAGCTAATGGGTAAATCGATATCCGTAATATAGACGGGCAACCGGCCCACCGATGAAAACTGCTGTTTTATATAGGCAATGGCCTCACCCATCACTGCATCACCAAATGTCTCATAATCGAACACATGACCTTCACATGTCAGCGTTATCGCCTGTTCAGTTTTCAACAACAGGTGCACATCGATAAAGTCACGTTGTCGACTTATCGAACCTGGCTCAACAGGGTAAAAATCGAGTCCACCGAGTTGATTGATACTGAGTTGCAAAATTTCCAGTTTCGGCAAATCGCGATCCTGGTAATTTATTTTTTTTAGTCGGTTTCTTATATTACGTATTGTCAACAACCACTGTTTAACAAAACTCTCCATTACAAACAGGCTCTGGTGAAACTGGCATAATGCACCCTTTTCATTCAATACCCAGCTAGTACAATGTTGTGCCCCCACCTGGAAAAATAACTGTATAACCCCTGGCTTATTCAGTTTATAAATATCCCTTAGTGGTATTTCAGGTAAGGCATAATGTTCAAATTGGCAGGCAATATATTGATCTACAGGTTGTTCAAGAAACCTGAATAAGCCTCGCTGACCACCAATTGAATAGAATTCAAATTTGTCTGTCTTGAGCTCTACACGATAATACGAGTTCTCCAGGCGCACGATAAAACAACCACTCTGCTGCTTACCCGTATAGAAAAATTCAACAATATCATCATAAATTTGCGTAAGTCGTTGCGACAGGGAAGTGCTATCACCTACAGCATATCCATAAACATTAAACACATGGGGCCTAACTGAGCTTGATGCAGGAGAGGCATTCAGCCACTCACACAAACATTGCAGCACACCATCATTACCCATATATTGCTTAACATAAGCATCACCCCAGCTATTTATGACCAGTTGTTCACAGGTAATCGATGGGATAGCTGCTTCTTTCGCCTGTCTAGTATTATCTATTTCAGGAACTGCAGCAGGCGCGCTAAAAACATTAACAAAAACTAACGAACGCAAGGGATGGGCAAGGTGTTTAAACACCTCGCTCGGCACATTTGTAATAACATCCACATCGATCTGCTGCAGCAGGATCTCGAGCACGTGACGAGCATCAATCTGCCGTATAACACGCTGTGGGCTATTAACAGAAACCAGGGTTGAAATATCAACAACCCGGTTAAGTACACCCCAGGATATAATACCCAGCAGGGAAGACGACTGGTATAGAACCTCCTCAACCTCATCTCCTTTATCAACCACTAATACCCAGTCAGGGCCAGACATATTATCGGCTATATGCCGAATCAATATTTTAGGTTGAAATATATTCGATCGCTGACGAAGATTATATATAGGTATTCGCTGATTACTTTCAGCCAGGAAATGACTAAAATTGGCCGCCGTATCCAGCATTTGTTGATTAGATGCATCAATAGTCAACTCCCTGTAAGACCGAACAATTTTATCAAAAACAGATTTTACTGCAGCAAAAAGCCCCTTATACAGGGCCAGGTATTTTGACAAATCCTCAAGCTCAGATGTCTTACCCTGTTTGTCAACATTACCTACAAGCGTATTTATAAGACGACCATTCACACCCAATGAAAACCTGCGTATTAGCGACAGGGTCTTATCGACTGTTTGAAAATTACTACGGCCTGCCTCTAGTTGCACCTGCAATGCTGAGACAACAATATTAACTGGCTCCATCCTGGCATGATCCGTAACCTCATCGTAAACCATTCTTTTTAATTGCATGGCAAGGCCATCAGCCCTCGACCAGCCATCTTGTTTCATGCCCAACAAAAGCAACTTGAACCAGATAATCTCTGGTGATTTATAAATATCCTGTACATCCCTTATAGCCTGGGCAAGGAAATCATCTTTTTTGTAAACAATAATGGAACCTGTATCTATAAATTCATGCTCGTTAACAAAACGTGCGCTTTTTATTCGCTCGATAAATAAATCATATTCAATTTCATCATCGGGTGGCACTAGCCACCAGGCTGGATATTTACCGGCAAGTAAAATAGCCTGCACATAGAAATCATCGAGAAATGAGGCAACAGATGTATAACCATCAATTAAGTAGCCACCTGTAGCTATCTTTTCTGCACTGGTCAGGTGAAATGAAATTTTCAGGCTACGATTTTTTAACCAGATAATAATTCTACTGATCTTATCATTCAGCTCATCAAACTGATCCAGTTTCATATTGGACGCATGGATCACCCATAGACTCATATCATCATCAAGGATACCAGAGCGCAGAAAAACCGATTCTATAAGTGTATTTTTTAACACCCCCTCCTGCTGATACGAAAACTTATTGTTAAGCTGTTTGGCAATGTTTATTAATTTATTATCAGGCTTATAGCCATAGATACCTGCAGGCACATCAGCACCATTGTAACCGGGAAGCAAGCGACTATTAACCTGTAGCAGTAGAGGAATTAACTTTAGCGCCTGTTTCTGCGGCGTATCATAGCACCTGTATAATTGTTTTAGACACTGGTTGTTCCATGAGTAAAATGCCTCTCGTGCCCCAATTACATCCATATCGAGATACCCTCAAAGTTGATCCGATGAATAGCATGGAAATAATGCAACTTTACTTTTAAAGCAACAGAAATAACATTCATGATATTTTAAGACCCTTAACCACTTTATTTAAAAACAACTTACGAAGTCCTTTCTGCAGGACTCTTAACAAATAACAATACTACGAAACCAATAATAAATAATAGCGCTATAGATAATATAGAGTACCTGTGATTACCTGTAAGTAGTGCCACTGAGCCCATCAACACAGGACCTATAACTGCTGCTGCCTTACCCATCATATTGTAAACACCAAAATATTCCGCCGCATGTGATTCTGGGATAAGGCGCGCATAAAATGAGCGACTCAAGGCCTGCACCCCACCTTGTACCAGGCCAATCATCACGGCCAGGATATAAAAATCACCGGATGTTTCCATTTGGTAGCCCATAATGGTAATCATAAAATATACTGCCACGGCGACAAGCAACGCCCTTTTGACGCCAATTTTATCGCCAAAATAACTATAGAGAATTGCTGCCGGGAAACCAACAAACTGCGTTATCAACAATGCAGTAATTAAATTACCAGCTTCAAAACCCAGCGCCAGACCATAATCGACCGCCATCCTTATAATAGTGTCGACACCATCTATATATATCCAGTAGGCCAGGAGAAATAATGCTATTTGCCTGTTTTTAGTAATTTTCCTGAATGTCGCCCAAACCTCGGCAAAAACCTGGCTCACCGTAACCTGTTTTTCTAAATTGACGGGTTCTGACTCTTTTACCCAGAAAGCCAGTGGCATGGTAAATATAAACCACCAGATCCCGGTCAGAATAAATGCTGTAAGAACAGCATCCATTTTTGTGCTAAAGCCTAATAACAGTGCATTTTCACTTATCAACACACAAATCAGCAGTAATAGCCCACCACCAAGGTAACCAAAACCAAAACCCATACCCGATACTTTATCAATGGGATAATTACGACTCACATCGATAAGCATCGCATCATAAAAAATATTGGCCGCCATGAATCCCAGTGTAGCAAAGATATATGTAGATAATACAAGCCACCAGGCCAGCTCACCCAGGGGGTAAAATAGTAAGGTTGCCACCACACCTAAAATCATGAACGCTAACAACATGCGCTTACGCATGCCCGTGAAATCAGCAATGGCACCCAGCAATGGCGCCAGTATTACAACCATCAGGCTTGCACTGGAATTAGCAAGTCCCAACCAGAATGTAGACTCATCTGAGGCAATATCACTTGCCCAGTACTGTTTAAATACAACAGGGAAAAACCCGGCTATAACCACCGTTGCAAATACGGAATTGGCCCAGTCATATAATGCCCAGGCAAACACTGATTTATGCTTCTTCATGTATATTATTAAAGCCTCAAATACAGCATCTAAATTTATGCTATAAATAGTGCTAACCTGATTTTAACAATTAATACTACTTATTAAAAATCAACAACTTATAATTGACGGATATTAATTATGGGTACAAAGATCAATCTTGCGGCAAATTTCTTCAACAAAATAAGCCTGGCTGCTAAATTTGCCATATCCATAGGCATTGTATTATCTATTTGCCTGTCCATTGCAATCTTTATCCTCAATAACACCCAAAATAATCTTCGAATGGCTTTAACCCAGTCATCAGAGCTCATTATTACAGAGGCCCTGCAGGCAAACAGCATTGCTACGGAAGAAGAGCTGGTGCTCATTATTAATGAAAATAGAGCGCGGCTTGATAACGATATAAACACCAACCTGAGAACAGCAGTCCTACAAATGCTCGCTATACTGGCAGGTATAGCCGTTAGTGTTGTTATTCTAATTTATATTCTTTTTGTTTATCTAATTCGTCATCGTCTTGCCTACCTTGCAGAACGTTTTAATGATGTTGTGTCTGGTGAAGCTGATCTACGTAAGCGTATTGAGATACACGGTAATGATGGCATAGATAAACTGGGGAATCTATTCAATGAATTGCTTGAAAAATTTCATGGCACCATTTCACAGGTATCTAATGCCACGACTCAGCTAGCTTTTGCTTCATCACAGGTATCTCAAATT